>JAUWYH010000200.1 GCA_030615975.1 Candidatus Aminicenantota bacterium | reverse complement strand
ATAGGAAGAACTTGGTTCTCTCATCGGCTGAGGGTCATAAATCATACCGGCTCTAAAGGGAATCTCTACTTCTTGGTTAAAAATCTTTAAGGCGCTCAGATACTCAATCCCCGCGCCAATTTTAACAATATCTTTAAAATTTCTATCGAGCTCTTCTTCAAAATAGATGACTTTGTATTTTGACCAATTAAAGAAGCTAAAATCAGAAGCAACCCTAAGTTTAGGAGAGAATTGATAGCTCATCCCCAGGCCAATCACAAGAGGTTGTTTGTAAGTGTTTTGGGAGGAAGCTTCAATTTTAATGTCTGTATTTCCAGAAGGAGATTGATATCTGTGTAAACTCTGGCTTTCTGCCTTTTTTGAGTAAGGAGTTCGAAAGATCGCCGCAATAGAAAATTTGTCCGATAGACCAACCCAGAGGCCTCCGTTTAGATAATACCCTTGAAATTCAAAAGATTTATCGTCTGTAATCGTGATATTTGTATCAATCCATTTTTCTTGTATTTTTTTTCTGAGATTGCCGTAGATATAATTTAAGCCGATGCCAAAAGAGATGCGGTTGCTAATCTTCCGGGATATTGAAAAATTGACGACCTTAAGTTCCCCTTCTTGATTGAAATTTAAAGTATAGTAGAGTGAACCTCTGTAATAATAATTCTGTTCTGTTGAAGGGCGGTCATAGATTTCCGCAAGCGCCTGACTTAAGGAAAAAGCCCAGTTTTTCACTCTCACCGAGACTCCAGCAAAATCGATCGCATAGGAGTTAAGAAAAATATTTTTGTCTGTATATATTATTCCAGTATTTACGAGGGAATATTTGAAGAATGAGGCAGAATTGAAGGATGAAATGAGAGAGAAGGTGATTTTTGGCAGGTTAGATAAGAGAGCAGGGTTTGAGAGAGATGCGGAGCAATCTGTGGCAAAGGCAAAACGTGTGTTCCCAAGGCTAATAGAGGAGGCATTTGTGATGCCAAGTGTATTCCAGGTTCCAACAGGTGCTTCATCTTCGTATTGTCCTAAAATCAATTGAGGCCAGGAATGGCGGCTTAGAAATATAAAGAAAGAGAGAATAAAAAGGAAGAAAGCCCAAAAATTTTTCCTTTTCATATTGCTATTCGATTTTACATTTGATTCAGCGATTCCGCAACTAAAAATTTTTACATTTGATTATATTTATTTGCAAATTGAAAATAAGTATGTTATAGAAAACGTTTATTTGGAGAAGCTGTGGAAAGAAAAGATAAGCGAAAAATCAAAATCACAGGCACAGGATTTTACGTACCTGATAAGGTTTTGACCAATTTTGACTTAGAAAAAATGGTTAATACCTCAGATGAATGGATTTTTACCAGAACTGGAATCAAAGAAAGAAGGATTGCATCTAAGGATCAAGCGACTTCAGATTTGGCGATTGAAGCCAGCAAGTTGACTCTGAAGGATGCTGGACTAAAAGTAAAAGATATTGACCTAATAATAACAGCGACTTCAACTCCTGATACAATCTTTCCCTCCACTGCTTGCTGGATCCAGAAAGGACTTGGAGCAGACATCATTCCAGCCTTTGATATCTCTGCAGGATGCACAGGATTTCTGTATGGAATGATTCTGGCTGAAAGTATGATCTTAAACGGTCAGCATAAACGCATTCTTCTGGTTGGAGGCGAGGCTCTAACAAAGGTAACAAACTGGAAAAACCGTAATACTTGTATTCTTTTCGGTGATGCAGCCGGGGCCGCGATTCTTGAAGAAAGCCATGATGACTCTGGAATGCTTTCTTATTATTGGAAGGCTGACGGAAATTTGGGAGACCTTCTTTACCAACCTGCTGGAGGAACAAGGATCCCTGCTTCCACCCAGTCCTTAGCTCAAGATCTTCATTGTCTTCAGATGAAAGGCAATGAGGTCTTCAAGCATGCTGTGAAGCGCATGGAAGAGGCTGCTTTGGAAGTTTTAGAACGGGCAGGACTGAAGAAGGAAGATATTGATTTTTTGATTCCCCATCAAGCCAACAAAAGGATTATCGAAGCAATAGGAAGGCGCCTCCGTGTCCCACCAGAGAAAGTATATTCAAACATCCATAAATACGGCAATGTCTCTGTGGCATCCATTCCTATTTGTCTTCATGAACTAAGTCAGGAAGGAAAGCTTAAAAAAGGAGACATAGTCCTTATGGATGCCTTTGGGGCCGGCTTTACTTGGGCAGCTGTCACATACCGCTGGTAAATTCCATTGACCCCGGTGAGTTTCAATAGAAAGGATTTTATTTTACTAAATATGCTGACATGGAGGAGAAGTAGCCGGATATAAGAAGAATTCCCACGATAATAAGAAGAACACCCCCTGCAATGGTGATAACCTTAAAATATTTTCTGATAGCTTTAAAATACTCGAAAAATCTATGAATTATAAGTCCTGAAAGAAAGAAGGGCACGCCTATCCCGATTGAATAGAATGCGAGCAAGACGATTCCTTTTAATATGTTTTGAGTTGTAGCGGCCATAGTAAGGATTGACCCGAGAATAGGGCCGACACACGGTGTCCAGCCAGCTCCAAAAGCAATCCCAACAAGGCATGTGCCTAAATAACCAAGAGGTTTCTTTTTAAGATGCACCTTTTTTTCCCTATCCAGGAATCTCAATCTGAAAATTCCCGTAAAATGAATCCCAAATAGAATAACCAAAGCACCACCTATGATCTCAAACCAGCGAATGTTTCGGAATAAGAATTTGCCTAAAAATGTTGCAGAAGCACCAAGAGCGATGAAAATAAGAGAAAAACCAAGAATGAACATGAGGGAGTTGGCGATAACTTTTTTTCGAACTTGCCTTAAACTTTCCTCAAGTGAGAGCTCCTCGATTGAGATTCCAGTGATAAAGGCGATGTAAGATGGGATAAGAGGGAGGATACAGGGTGATAGGAAAGAAAGGACTCCTGCAGAGAGTGCCACAAATATGGATACGTTTTCAGTCCCGAGCATATTTTATTTTTCTTCTTCCAATTTAAGAAAGTATCTCTCGAGAGTACCTTTATCCATATAACCAATATGTTTGTGTCTAATTTTTCCGTTTTGGTCAATAATGATAGTGACAGGGATTGCCCGTCCAGGTTCGTAATCTCTGATGAGTTCC
>JAUWYH010000029.1 GCA_030615975.1 Candidatus Aminicenantota bacterium | reverse complement strand
TCTCCTGGAAAACTTTCGATGCTTGATAAAAAAGAATATCTTAAGCTTAGAAGACGCTTTAAAACTATTTTCCACCAATCCTGCACTCTTCTACAAGCTCAAACAAAAAGGAGAAATCAAAGAGGGAAAAGATGCCGACCTACTATTGTTCGATAAGGATTACAACATAACTGATTTTTTTATCAGTGGACGAAAAATGATAACCGAAGGAAGGCTTGTTTCCAAAGGAACATTCTACTTAAACCGTAAAACGTAAAGTACAAAAAACAAACTTAATAAAAAAAATCAGAAGTAACGTTCTATTTACACCGTAATGAGCAAAATATAAACTGTATAAAACAAGAGAAATTTAAAATAAAAAGGAAAAAACAATGAAAGAAACGTCAAAAAATAAAACAAAAAGGACTAAAGAGCCCGGACTTGCCATCGCCCTGATACCCCTGATAGCTATGGGTCTTCTTCTAGGGGTGGGCTACGGCATGTACAAAATCAGGCCTCAGGTCCTCCTCGTCGCAGCTGCTTTTATTACAGGATGTTTAGGTCTTTTTTTGCGTTTTAAATGGCACGAGATGGAAAGAGGAATCGTCGACAGCATCCACAAAGCCATGCCAGCTATCTTGATTATGATCTGTGTCGGTATTCTAATCGGGTCATGGATCGCTAGCGGCACAATTCCGATGATAATCTATTACGGACTGAAACTCATATCTCCAAAATTTTTCCTGGTTACAGCTTGTTTTGTCTGCTCCCTCACCTCTTTAGCAACAGGAACTTCCTGGGGAACCATTGGCACTTTGGGGGTGGCATTTATAGGGATAGCTATGGGCCTTGGAATTCCACTCGGGCCAGCAGCAGGAGCCATCGTGGCAGGTGCTTACTTTGGAGACAAAATGTCCCCTTTCTCCGATGTGACCAACCTCGCCCCTGTAGCGGCAGGGTCAAATCTTTTTGATCATATCAAACACATGCTCTGGTCTGCGACTCCAGCTTGGCTTTTAGGACTTTTTATTTATTTCTTAATCGGACTTCGATATGAAGCGGGAAGAGTCGAATCTGAAACCATGAAACTTATTACTCAAACCTTAAGGGTAAACTTTCGATTTAGCATTTTCCTTCTTCTTCCCCTGGTAGTCGTATTTTATTTTGCATTCACCAAGAAACCGACCATACCGGGGATGATCCTCTCATCTTTTATTGCAGGCATCCTAGCCGTAATTTTCCAGAAAGCCTCTATTCCAGAAATCGCCGAAGCTATGAACACGGGCTACCAAGCCCACACAGGAGTCGAAGAGGTGGACCAGCTTATCTCAAGGGGGGGAATGATGAGTATGATGGAAACACAGCTTGTCGCTTTCACAGCTTTCAGCTTCGGCGGTATTATGCAGCGGACAGGCCTTCTCTCTGTCATCCTGGACGAGGTAATGAAGTTTTCGAACAAAGTGTGGAGCATAGTCCTTACTACCATCGGTTCTTCCATAGTCACAGCCTTGATCACCGGAAGTTCATATCTCTCAATGATTATTCCCGGAGAGCTCCTTTCTCCCATCTATAAGAAAAAAAAGCTGGCTGCAAAAAATCTATCCCGTATCATCGAAGAAAGCGGAGCGATCATTGTTCCTCTTATTCCCTGGAGTATGGCAGGCGTCTATATCACTGGCACTCTAGGGGTTTCCACTTTTTCCTATCTTCCCTGGGCCATCATGAATTATACTGCTGTACTGATTTTAGCCCTTTATGGGTTTACCAGGTTCACAATGGCCCCTAAAATAAGAGAAGATGAAACTCAGATTGGAAGTTAATAAAAAATCTTAATCTTCTTTATCCAGTTTTGTAAGAGCCTTTGCAAATTTCTCCTGGGCTTTTTTCCGCTTTTTCTTCTCTAGCTCTGCAGTCGCTTTAAATTTTCGATCAAATTCATCTTTCTTCTTTTTCTCTTTTAAAAGCAATTCTTCTAAAGACCCTTTTTTCCTCCCCCCCTTTTTTTCAAATTGAATTACTTCTTGAGTCACAGGATCTACCCATAGCTCAGAATGACAACAAGGACAGATGAACTGAAACACTTCTGACTTCTTTTTCGAATTCTTCATTTGGAATGAAATTTACCAAAAAATATAAAGATGCACAAGAGAAAGATTCCCATTATATATCTATCTTTGAAGATTTATGTTATGTTTCTTGATCAATTTAAAAAGACCCTGTCTGCTCAATCCAATCTCCTCCGCAGTCTTAGCCTTATTGTAGTTCCAGCGTGCCAGAGCCTGATTCAAGAACCGTTTCTCAAATTCAGCTTTTGCATGAAAGAAGTCGTAGGAAGATGTCGCATAGCTTTCTCTCAGAGGATTTATCTTAGAGGAGAGGTAATTTTCTTTAATGAGACAATCTTCTCCCAATAAAATTAAGCATCTCTGAATTTCGCTTTGAAGTTCTCTTACATTTCCAGGCCACGTATAACTCAGCAATAGCTCCAAAGCCCGAGGTGAAAAATAGGCCTTCTCACATTCCATTTCACTGCAATACTTTTCAAGGAAATAATTCAAAAGAGAAAGGATATCATCTTTCCTTTCTCTTAAAGGATCAAGCTCGATGGTGATAATTTTAAGACGATAGTACAAATCTTCTCGAAAATTTCCTCGCTCAATTTCCTTATCAATATTTTTATTTGTGGCACTTATAAACCTGACATCAACGTGACGAGTATGATTCTCTCCAATCCTTCTTATCTCCTTCTCCTGAAGGAGCCGGAGAAGTTTTGCTTGAAGATGAGGCGAGAGATCAGCGATTTCATCTAAAAAGAATATCCCACCATCAGCCTCTTCAATAAGCCCAGGTTTATCTCTCACAGCTCCAGTAAATGCTCCCCTCACATGCCCGAATAATTCGCTTTCCAAGAGAAATTCAGGAATAGCTCCACAATTCACTGCAACAAATTTCCCTTTCTTTCTTGCTCCTCTCTGATGGATGGCTCTGGCGACAAGCTCTTTCCCTGTCCCGCTCTCTCCACAGATAAATACTGGCGCATCTCTATCTTTAACCTTTTCTATTAATGAGAGCATACGATAGAAAGCCTCGCTCTGTCCGACAAAACAAGGTTCGGAGGTTTGGAAAGGCTTTTCCTTAGTTCTTCGAGAATCAACACATTTTCCCAAAATCAGGCAAATCGGTTTCAAAAAAGCAATCAAAAGTTCTAGATTTTGATTGGAGAAAGGGCTGAAATCGTCGTTTCGTTCAAGATATAATGCACCTGATGCCTTGCCTTCGATATTGAAGGGCACACAGAGAATACTTCCCATATTTTGAGGATTATTCATTATCTCCTTCTTGAAAAGAGGATCAGCTCTCAGATCTTCAATCACCACAGGGTTTTTCGTCTTTATTCCCCTTTTGACTATTTCCAGGTTGAGCTTATCACTCTCAATCGGTGTGATCGGCCGCGATTCCCTAAAAATAACCTGGTTGTTTTCATCCACCAATAAAGCCGTCACCCTCTTGGAAGGAATTTCTTCCATAATCAAATCCAAAATCTTTAAAAGAAACGAAGGCATAAGGAATTATTTCTTATCTTTATTTTCAGCAGTACAAATAACGATCTCCCCTCCCGATTTTTCTCACCACTGGTTAATCCCTCTACAAAAAAATTTGTGAATCAAATAAAACAATCTCAAAAAAAGCAATTATGCCTATCTATTGTTTTTACGCACCCCGTAGGCTTGAAAAATCTGAACTAAAGCGGAGACATTTCCCTGTACATTAAGGTGATTTTTAACTTCATCCCGTCACTTTGGGACAAAGACTATTTTTAAAAAAACTTTCAAATTCCGATACTCCAAAATAGAATAAAACTTTCTAAACTAAGGGGCCTCCGAGTTACTGCTTAATAGGTTTGAGAAAACAAAGCCACTAGTGTCGTGTCATGCGTGAAATATCGTATCAGGCACTCGTCATTCCCACGAATGTGGGAATCCAGTATTTCTGGCTATTCGGTGCTTCTGGATTCCCGCTTCCGCGGGAATGACGGTCATCTTTGCGACATTACATAGATGACAGGACACTAGACAGAGGAAAGCCTATTTAGAGGATTTATTTTCAAGTTTTTCTATTTTATCGCCTACATCCAGGTATTCAGGACTCCATTTCTTGATTTCATTATATAACATCAATGCCTTTTTCCATTCTTTCATTTCTTCATAAACTGAAGCTAACTCATATTTCAGCCCGAAAAACTGGTTTGATCCTTTCTCTGAAAGATTAAGAGCTTTTTCAAGCCATTTCACGGCTTGCTTAAAATCCTTTTTTCTCCTGAAACAAGCACTTATAACACTATAACAATCGATGGCTCTCATTCCATCTTGAGAGGCCAGTTTAAACTCTTGTATGGCCTCATCTATCAAACCCTGTTCAAAGTAGGCAATTCCTAAATTGAAACGACTCTCATAGTCTTCTTTATCAATTTTTTCTTCGACATCCTTTCTGAATTCTGAAATAATATCGGATAATTCCTTTTCCACAACTGTTGTATCTCCTTTTAGTTGCTTATGGCAAATCGCCTGAATAATCTCTAATTCTTCATTTATTTTATCCTTTAAATCATAATAGCCTTTTCCTTCTTCTTCATAAGAGGCTATAGGAATAATATCTGTTTCGGCAAAAATGTCAGCGGCTGTAAGTCTTTCTTCCCTTCCTTCTTCTTGAACTAAAAATCGAGCCTTTCTCTTCTCGCTTATGAGGTCTTTCCCAAATAATTGTGCTTCCTTTTCAGAGACTTTTTCAACTCTATTGGGGATTTCTTCTTCTTTAACTTTAGGGGAAATTTGATTAAGACCAGCAATTTTTTGCTCTATTAAGGGCTCATCGGGAAATTTAATCCTTAGATCTTCAAGAATTCTTCTTGCGTTTTTTATCAATCCTTGATCTGTATACAAGTCAGCCTTTGCTAAATTTTCTTCGACTATCTTTTTGGCCTCATCTGTGAAAATCGAAGGCTCTCCCAGTATCCCTTTCTCCTCGGAAATTCCCAGTTCTTTCTTCAGCTTCCTGTATTCAGCATAGAATTCTTCGTTCGAAGGACAGATGCTTATGATCTCTCTCAATATTGACAAAGATTTCTCTTTCAAATTTTTTCTCCGGCATTCTTCCAAAATAACCCTGTAGGCAATCTCAAGATTTCTTATTTGGTTGTTCGATTTGTAAATAGATGCTAATTTCTCAAGAGTGGGAATGTGGGCTTTCTTTGTCGCTAGAATGAGTCCAAGAAGGCCGACAGCTTTTTCTTCTTTCTGCTTTATGAGTAAAGAATCAACCAGAGGCTCATAATTTTCAAATGCTTCATCAAGCTTTCCCTTGTGAACGTGGATGCGTCCGAGTTTAACCCTAGCCTCAACATCCTTTGGACTCAAGGAGATTATCTTTCCGAATATTTCCGAGGCTTTTTTAAAATTTCGTTCTTCAAAGTAAAGGTTTCCCAAAAGGCTGAGAGTTCTCAAATTGTTCTCGTCTCTTTCGAGAACATCATAAATAAGATCTAAAGCCTTTTCCTTTTTGTTTTCTCTTCTGAGGATTTCAATAAGATTGGCCAGCGTCCTTAAATCATCTTCTTTTAGAATTTTTGCCTGGCTAAGAATCTCCTTAGCTTTCTTTAAATCTTTATTCCTTATCTTGAATTCTGCTACCTCATTGAACTCTTCCACAGCTTTGTCAATCAATCCTTCATTTGAGTAAAGTTCAGCAAGGCTTAGCTTTGTTTCAAAGTCTTCTTTGTCTAACTTAAGGATCTTTTCGTAGATAGAGATAGCTTCCTTTGTCCGCCCATTATTTTTTAAATCGTTTACTATGTGTAAATATTTTGCTCTTGCTTCCGAGAAAAATCCTTGGTTGGAATAGAGATCAGCCAATTTAATGGCTATCTCAATGTCATCAGGGTCTAATCTATTGATTTTCTTATAAATAGCCAATGATTGATTGTACAACCCACTTTTTTCATAAAAATCGGCAATCTTCTTAAACTCGTTAATCGCCTTTTCCTTCTGACCTGATTTCAGATATAAATCGCCGATGACACTTCTTATGTTGAGATCCTGAGCAGTTTCAGTTAACAATTTTTGGTATTCTGCAATGGCTTCTTGCAGTTTTCCCTTCTTAACATATTTTTCTGCAAGCTCTAAAATCTTGCTTCTCTTTTTCTCAGAATTCATTTCTCTAATGCTTGAGATTAAAACTCATCCTATGAAGGGCTGTAGGACCCATCTTTTTTAAGGCTCTATAATGCTCTTTGGTCCCATACCCTTTGTTTTTTGAGAGGGCATATCCTTCATAAACTTTATCTAGTCGAACCATCATCTCATCCCGAAGGACTTTGGCAACTATGGAAGCCGCTGCTATTGTTATACTCTTCCTGTCTCCTTTTGGAACACCTATCTGAGGATAATTTACACCATTTAGGGAAAAGCCGTCAACTAAGAGAAAATCAGGACTCAAGGGCATGTTTTCAACGGCTCTTCTCATCGCTATCAAAGAAGCCCAGTATATATTTCTTTGGTCAATTTCATGATTTGACGCCAATCCAAATCCAACAGAAACCGCATGAGTTAAAATAATTTTAGTCAATTTCTCTCTTTTCAAAGAAGAGATAAGTTTAGAATCATTTATTTCTTCTACCCAATCCACTAACTCCTCTCTCATAATTGAGCAAGGAAGAATAACTGCCGCTGCTACTACTGGCCCTAAAAGAGCGCCTCTTCCTACTTCATCGACTCCTGCAATGGCTTTAAATCCTCTATCTACGATCTTCTTTTCAATCCAAAAATCAGCCATTTTTTCTACTTCAATCCCAAAAAAAAGGGGGAGAGGTTACTCTTTCAGTACAGAATGTACACCTGGTAGTGCTGAACATATTTAAAAAAAGGAAATACTTGCTCTTCGGAATAATGAATATGAATGGCTTACTTTCCCCAAAACACAAAAAATATTTTTCTACCTTTTTTCTTTAAGCCTGGCAGCTTTCCCTTTTAGTTCTCGAAGATAATACAACTTGGACCTTCTCACTTTGCCCCTTCTTACAACCTCAATTTTTTTAATCATCATGGAATGAAGAGGAAATATTCTCTCTACTCCTATACCGAAAGAAATTTTTCGAACAGTGAAACTCGCACCGAGACCAGAACCTCTTTTTGTTATGACATTCCCCTGAAAAATCTGAATTCTTTGCTTTTCTCCCTCCTTGATCACAACATGAACCTTAACCGTATCTCCTACATTAAAAGAGTCGACATCTTTTTTTAACTGCTTTTCTTCAACCAAATCAATCAAGTTCATCTTTCTTTCCTTTCTTTTCAATTTGTATTTCTTCCAGTATCTTTTTATCCGCTGGAGATAACTCTTGGTCCTTCAGCATCTCAGGTCTTAAAAACCATGTCTTCTCTAAAGACTTTTTTCGCCTCCAGTATTCAATCTTCCTATGATCTCCAGAAAAGAGAACTTCTGGTACTTTCATCCCTTTAAAATCTCTAGGCCGAGTGTATTGAGGAAAATCCAACAAGCCCTCAAAAAAAGAATCTTGCTTAACCGATTCAATCTTGCCTACAACGCTGGGGATAAACCTTGAGACTGCATCCACAATCACAATGGCTGCTGGCTCTCCGCCTGTAAGAACATAGTCTCCCACAGAAATTTCATCTGTGATTAAATATTGAACCACTCTTTCATCTACTCCTTCATACCGTCCACAAATAAGAATGATTTGAGGATGTCTAGCTAATTTTTCTGCTAAACAGAAATCAAACCTCCTCCCCTGAGGAGAAAGGAGATATACAGGCTTTTCCTCATTTTTCCTTATTTCCTCAACAACAGCGAAGATGGCCTCGGGTTTTAGAACCATTCCCTGGCCGCCGCCAAAGGGACGATCATCGACCTGCTTGTGCTTATCGTGGGAAAAGTCTCTTAAATTATGAACATGAACTTCTATTAATTCTTTCTCTAAGGCTCTTTTAATAACTCCTGCAGAGAAAATACTCCCGAACATTTCGGGAAATATTGTGATTATATCAAATCTCATTCAAGTCTAAAAGACCCTCAGGCGGGTCGATAACAATCTCTTTCTTACCCAAGTTCACCTGGATACAAATGCCCTTGGTGAAGGGAACGAAAATTTCTCTGGATTCCTTACTAACAACTAAGAGATCATTATTATTAATAGACAAAATATCCTCAACTTTTCCGATTTTTTCCCCGCTCTTGGTGACGAGAGAACAGCCGATTATCTGAAAAAGATAGTAATAATCTTTCTTTAAAGGTTGCAGCTCTTCCTCTGGAAGCAGAGCCTCCTCGCCCACTATCTCCCGAGCTTCTGCAATGGAGTCAATACCATTCATCTTGAGGATGTGATAATCTTTATAAGGGCGGAAAGATTCAATCTGAAACTCTTCCAGAACCCCTTTTTTTCTAAGAAAAACCCTTGAAAAAAAAAGGCGTTAGCGAAGGCTCAAGGTAAAGCTTGAACCTTATTTCACCTCTCTTTCCTTGACTCCTTAAAATTTTTCCTATGCTGATCAAGCTATCCCTTTTCGATTATCTCGAGATTAAATCTCCTTTTCAGCTTCATCCCAGCGGCACCAAGAATAACTCTTATCGCCCGTGCCGTTCTTCCCTGCTTGCCAATGACTTTGCCTAAATCCTCCTGAGCGACTTTGAGTTCTAGGATTGTGGTCTGTTCCCCTTCTAACTTGGAAACCTGTACCTTTTCCGGATTGTCAACTAATGATTTAGCAATCAATTCTACGAGTTCTCTCACTGTAACCTCCTTTTAGTTTAAGAATGTTGATTGGAAAGTTTCGCAGGTTTGGAAACTTTATGTAAAAGAGACTGTACTGTTTTAGAAGTTTGAGCTCCTCTCTCTAACCAAAATTTTGCTTTTTCTAAATCGACTTTTATCTCTGGAGGTTCCTTTAAAGGATCATAATAGCCGATGATATCCTTAACTTTGCTCTCTCTTGGTTTTTTTGAATCGATGGCTACTATTCTATAAAAAGGCCTTTTCTTTGCTCCGAGTCTCATTAATCGCATTGAAATCATTTTATATCCACACTTGTTTAACTAAGCAAAATAATATCTAAAATCTCATTTTAAGTCAACTATTTTTAGCGAGACATGGGAAGGGAAGAAAGAAGTTTCTTGAATTGAGATTTTTTCATCATTTTTTTCATTTCTAAAAATTGTTTTAATAACTGGTTAACCTCGGCTACAGGTCTACCGCTCCCCTTTGCAATTCTCAGGCGCCGGCTTCCATTTATCATCTTGGGATTTTCTTTCTCTTTTTGAGTCATAGAGTTAATTATTGCTTCATAATAAAGAATTTTTTTATCATCAATATCTATTTTCGAAATATCTCCGAAAGGGCCAGCTGTGGGCAATAAATTTAAAATTTGGGAAAAGGACCCCATTCTCTTCATCTGAACGATCTGCTTTTTGAAATCTTCGAGAGTAAACTCTTGTTTGTGAAGTTTACGAGCAAGTTCTTCTACTTCTTCCAAATCAGCCTTCTCTTCAGCCTTTTCAATCAAACTTAAAATATCTCCCATACCAATGATTCGAGAAGCCATCCGGTCAGGATGAAAAACCTCGAACTTATCGAACTTCTCCCCAGTGCCGATGAATTTTATCGGTTTTCCTGTGACGGATACTATCGAAAGAGCGGCTCCCCCTCGCGCATCTCCATCGAGCTTGGTTAAAATGATAGATGTGAGGCCGATTTTCTCTTCAAATAGCTGGGCACTCTTAACTGCATCCTGACCCGTCATGGAGTCCCCTACATAGATTGTCTCTGTCGGGTTAAGAATATCTCTTACTAAGTGAAGCTCTTCCATAAGCTCCTCATCAATATGAAGTCTCCCTGCCGTATCAACGATGAGCGGTTCATATCCTCGGTTCTTTGTAAACTTGAGAAGCTCTTGTAGAGCATCGGGAGGATGAGACATTTGTTCTTTTGTCATTTCATAAAAGTGAAGGCTAAGCGTTCGAGCAATCATTTTTAGCTGCTCCTGAGCGGCAAGCCTTTTAAGATCAAAGGAAACGAGAAGAGGATTTTTGCCAAAACTCACTGCCCATTTGGCCAGCTTGCCACAGCTAGTTGTTTTTCCAGAGCCTTGAAGCCCAACCAACATAAAGATAGAAGGTGGAGAGCTTGAAAATTTCAACTTTCGCTCTTGTTGCCCAAGAATGGAAGCAAGCTCATCTCTTACAATCTTGATCACTTGTTGAGCAGGGATAAGACTAAAAAGAACTTTCTCATCTAAAGCTTTAACTCTGATTCTTTCCACAAAGTCTTTCACAACTCTATAGTTGACATCGGCCTCAAGGAAAGCTAGTCGAATCATCCTCAAGGCTTCAGCCATGTTTTTTTCCGTAATTTTCCCTTCACCGCGGAGAAATTTCATAGCCTTTTGCAGACGTTCAGCTAATTGGTCAAACATTCTCTTCTTTCCTCAGTAATTCATTGATAAGGAATATGTTAAACGAAATCTAGACCTGAAGTCAATGGGATCAGGGCCCTGATGATGACTTGACATTTCTCTTCATTGTGATTAAGTTATTACTAATTTCTCTGAAGAAGTAGATGAGGCTTTTTCCTCCTCCTTCTTGGGAGTACTAAAATGAGTGTGAATATTAACTATAAAGAGATCATTAAGCTCATAGATTTGTTGGAAGAGAGAAATCTCTCCCATTTTGAACTCGAAGTCGAAGGTTTTAAAATCAAGATCAGCAGAAGTCAGCCTCAAGCTTCTTTATCAAAGGCCTCATCTGTGCCTCCTCTCTCTCCCGAACACGAAGAAAAACAAAATCCCCTTTCCTCAGAACCAATATTTCAGGAAAGCAAAGATAATCTTCGCTACATCACATCGCCCATGGTTGGAACTTTCTACCGGGCCCCTGATCCAGCCTCTCATCCTTTCGTTGATATCGGAGATACAGTGAGAAAAGACCAAACCCTCTGTATCATTGAGGCCATGAAGTTGATGAACGAAATCGAATCAGATATAGATGGCGTACTTAAAGAGATATATGTTGAAAATGGGAGACCTGTCGAATACGGGCAAAAACTGTTTGCTATCCAGTTCTTCTCCTGACTCTCGATGTTTTCAAAAATATTAATCGCCAATCGCGGTGAAATCGCTCTCCGCATTATACGATCAGCACGAGAATTAGGTTATAAAACAGTCGCCGTCTATTCTGAACCGGATAATAATTCTCTCCATACCATGTTTGCAGATGAAAAAATCTGTATCGGCCCTGCTAAAGCCACAGAAAGTTATCTCAACATCCCCAACCTCTTGAGTGCTGCTGAAATCACAAAAGCCGATGCTATCCATCCTGGATACGGATTCCTCGCCGAAAACCCTCGTTTTCCTGAAATCTGTGAGGCTTCAGGGATTACTTTTATCGGACCACCTGCTCCTCTTATAAGACTCATGGGCGATAAAAACAGAGCCCGTCAAGAGATGAAAAAAACGAAATTGCCCATCATCCCCGGGAGCGATAAAATTATAGAAGATTTATCTGAAGCAAAAAAAAACGCTCAAAAAATAGGCTATCCTGTGATTCTTAAAGCAGCAGCAGGTGGAGGAGGAAAAGGGATGAGAGTCGTCCGCTCCGCCGTCCAATTGGAAGAGCAGTATGCTATTGCTCAAAATGAGGCTAAGGTAGCTTTTGGCGA
>JAUWYH010000046.1 GCA_030615975.1 Candidatus Aminicenantota bacterium | reverse complement strand
TTTTACGTTTTACGCTTTACATCAGAAATGAACTATGAATTATTCATCGCCAAACGCTACTTGACCGCAAAGAGGAAGCAGGCTTTTATTTCTGTCATTACTTTTATTTCCATTTTGGGCATAATAATCGGAGTGATGGCTCTCATTATCGCCATAGCTCTCATTACTGGTTTTCAAAGAGATGTCCAGGATAAAATTCTGGGCTCCACTTCTCATATCATGGTATCCGGCTACAGTGGGGAAGGACTAGAGAATTATCCTCAGCTTGTCTCGAAAATAAGAAAGATAAAAGGAATAATTTCTGTGACTCCTGTGGTTAATGATACAGTCCTCCTGAAGGGGTTTTATAAAGCGTCAGGAGCCATGCTTAAGGGGATTGA
Organism: Candidatus Aminicenantota bacterium; assembly: GCA_030615975.1. Classification (GTDB taxonomy): domain Bacteria; phylum Acidobacteriota; class Aminicenantia; order Aminicenantales; family Aminicenantaceae; genus JAUWYH01. Next base: position 8,994 of record JAUWYH010000046.1, on the reverse strand, counting down.
TTTTGATCTTGAAAAGAAATACTCTCATTGGCTTCAAAAATTAGAAAAAGGCTACCTTCCTGCTCCTGATTCTAAAAGGGAGGGTATACTTCTCGGAAGAGAAGTAGCCTTTAATGTAGGAGCCGGAGTAGGAGATGTGGTGACAGTTTTGGCTCCTTCTTTGCGCCTGTCACCGATTGGTCTCATTCCTAAGACCAAGAAATTTGTGGTCACAGGCATTTTCAACACAGGGTTGTATGAATTCGATTCATCATATGCCCTGATTTCTCTGGAATCTGCGCAGAAGTTTTTTGATTTAGAAGAAAGAGTGAGTTTTCTTCAAATCAAAATAGAGGACATTTTCCAAGCTCCAAAAATTGCAGACCAGATCAAACAAATGATACCCCCCTTAGCTTATGTGACAACCTGGATGGAACTGAATAAATCTCTTTTTTCTGCCTTAAAACTTGAGAAAAACATCATGTTTCTCACAATTACGCTAATTGTCTTTGTCGCTGCTTTGAACATTATTGCTACCCTTATCTTAATGGTCATGGAAAAAACGAGGGATATAGGAATCCTCATTGCCATGGGAGCCACTGCTCAGAATATAAAGAAAATATTTTTCCTCCAAGGGGCGATGATCGGAGTCATCGGGACGGCTGCAGGAACGATCCTGGGTTTATTTTGGTGCTGGCTGGCAAATACCTTTAAGCTCATCAAAGTCCCTGTGGACATATACCAAATCTCTTATGTCCCATTTCATATCAAGTTTTTTGATCTCTTGTTGATTATCGGGGTGGCCCTTTTAATCAGCCTTCTTTCCACTCTTTTTCCTTCCCACCGGGCCTCAAAGGTCGACCCCGTGATTGCTTTAAAATATGAGTAGCATCATTAAAACAGAATGCTTGGGTAAAGATTACACTTTACCTAAAGGGGTATTGCGCGTTTTCGAAGGAATAGATTTTGAATTAGAAGGGGGAGAGCTTGTGGCGGTCATGGGTATCTCTGGCGTTGGAAAGACAACTCTTCTTAATTTACTAGGAATTTTGGACAAGCCAACAGAGGGGAAAATTTTCATCGACGGAGAAGAGATTCTCTCAAAAAGTGAGAGAGAGAAAGCTGAGATAAGGAACAGAAAAATTGGTTTTGTTTTTCAGTTTTATCATCTTCTCCCTGAGTTTACAACCTTAGAAAATGTAAGTTTCCCTCTTTTGATAAGAGGCGTAGAAAAGAAAGAAGCCCAGAGGAAAGCTTATGAAATTCTTAGCGAAGTTTCTCTGGAAGAGAAAGCTCCTCTCAGACCGAGCTATCTCTCTGGAGGAGAACAGCAGAGAGTGGCCATTGCCAGAGCTTTAGTCAACGAGCCAAAACTGCTTTTAGCAGATGAACCTACGGGAAATTTGGATTGGGAATCTGGTAAGAAGATTTTGGAGCTGATTCGCGATTTACACCAGAAGAAAGGTCTCTCTTCTGTCATAGTCACCCACAATGAAAAGATTGCCCAATTCTGCCGCAAGGTTTATTTGATGGAAAATAGAAAAATGAAACTTTTGCCCCACCTATAGAGTTATACTTAACGTGAAGCGAGATAAGACTCAAAGCGAAAGTCTCAAAAATGACCCCAATGAGAATAGTTTGTCTTTTTGAAAAAAAAGCATGATTATGGTATAAAGAAAAAGAAAATGAAAAAAATTATTTTAATCATAATTTTTTTAACGACTCCTCTATTTCTTTTCGGACAAGATGTATTAGAGAAGATTGAAATAATAGGTAATGAAAGGGTAACTCGCGAGACAATCCTCTATTATCTTTCTTCAAAGGAAGGAGACTACTTCAATGAGGAATTGTTAAGAAGAGATTTTAGAGTTTTATGGTCGACAGGATTTTTTTCTAATATCAAAATAGAAAAAGAAGAAGGAACAAAGGGAAAGATTGTGAGAATCATCGTTGAAGAAAATCCTGTGATCAAGGATATTATTTATAAAACAGGGAAAAAGCTGAAAGAAGATGATATTGTCAATAAGTTAAAAGAGAAAGACGAGTACATCCTGCCTTATTCTTATTACAATCATTATAAAGTCAAGAGAATCGAAAAAACGATCAAGGAACTTCTATTAGAGAAAGGTCTTCAATCCGGAGAAGTTAAGGTTGAAATTGACAAGAAAGGAAAGAATGAACTTGATGTCATTTTTGATATCCATGAAGGACCGAAAATTAAGGTTGGAGAAGTGATATTCGAAGGAAAGCCAAAATTGCTACAAAGCACGCTAAGAGGAGCGATGAAAGAGAACAAGAAGCACGGCATAATATCCTGGGTAATGGGAAAGGATGCTTTTAAACAGAATATGCTAGAAGAAGATTTAGCTAGCATTAAGAAGAGACTTCAAGAGCACGGGTACATGGAAGCCATAGTCGGAGAGCCTCGAATAGAGGATATCACAAAAAGATCTATTTTCTTGAAAAAGCAAAAGATGAAGAGGATTGTTATTCCTGTAGATGCTGGCTATCGCTACGTGGTAGGGGATGTAAAGATTGAGGGGAGTAAGATTATTTCCACCAAGTATTTACGCAAGCTCATCAGATACAGAGAGGGAGATATCTACAGCACAAAAATAAGAGAAAAAAGCATCGAGGAAATTGGTGAGCTTTACCGGAACGCAGGCTATCTTTATGCTCAGATAATACCTGTCGAGAATCTTGATCCTAAACGAAAAAGGGTCAATATCACTTTTCAAATCTATGAAGGAGAAGTTGCCTACTTACACAGGCTTCGTATCAAAGGCAATACATACACTAAAGACAAAGTCATCAGACGAGAAATACTTCTAAGGGAAGGAGATAGATTCAGCTTAGCATTATTCAGGGATAGCATTCTGAGAATGAGGCAGCTTGGGCTTGTGGAGTTGGAAGAAGGAATGGAGCCGGAAATAAAACCAAGGCCTGAAGATCCAACTCAAATCGATGTCACTCTCCGTGTCAGAGAGCTTCAGAGAAACAACATCCAGTTTACTGCAGGCTACAGCGGCTATGAGGGCACTTTTGTTGCTTTAAGCTACTCCACGGTAAATTTCTTGGGAGCAGGCGAGAATTTGCAGCTCATGGTTCAACATGGAAAAAGAATTAAGAACTACATGTTCGGATTCTCGGAACCTCATTTTCTCGATTATCCTGTTACTCTGGGCTTTAACATATACAACCGTCACACCATTTATCCCTGGCTATACGATCGAAAAGGAAAAGGAATTGATTTTGTGATCGGAGCAAGGATTAAAGGATACTGGAGAACAAACATCACTTATACTTATGAATATGTGAATATTGATGTTCCTGGAGAGAGCGATGAAAGTTATGATCCGTCGTATTACTCCATGTGGTTAGGAAATTATAATGTAAGCAGCATACTCCCAGTTATTTATCGCTCCACTGTGGATAGCCCTTTGACACCGTCCAGAGGAACTATGTATTTAGCCTCTTGTAAGTTTGCCGGTTCCTTTTTGGGCGGAGATATCAACATGATCAAGCCTCGTTTTGAATGGTCTTTCTTCCATCCGCTGATCAGAAATCATGTGATTGGTCTTCATCTTGAATACCAGTTTATTAAGACTTCGGGAGATTCACGAATTCCTATCTGGGAGAAATTCTATCTTGGAGGAGAAAGATCCATAAGAGGATATGAAATCTATAGTATCGGACCGCGGAGCCCAACAGGATCAAACATGGGCGGAACGAAATCTTTAGTGCTCAATGCGGAATACATCATTCCTGTGGGAGGCCCTTTATATCTTATACTGTTCTATGATATAGGCAATGCTTATGCATCGGATCAGAAGATGAGTTTCAGTAGCCTCTACTCTTCTAAAGGGCTTGAGATGAGAATATTTGTTCCAGCTTTGCGTGTTCCTTTTAGACTCATTTTTGCCCATAACTCTCCTAAAATACGCGCCGATGATTCCAACTATGCCTTTCGTTTTGCGATTGGAACCACTTTTTAGATTATTAAAAATACGTTTTTCGAATCAAATTAAGGAGGCCTAAAATGAAGAAGAGAAGCATTCGCATAAGCCTCACACTCGTACTATTTATTACAGCGATGTTTTCTTTGAGCTTTGCTCAACAAACTAGTAAGATTGGGGTGGTGAATTCCCAAGAGGTGTTGGAGAAATCTGAGGAAGGAAAAAACGCGATTGCTCGGCTCCAAGAGAAAGACAGAAGCAATCAGGGTAAATTGACAAAGCTGGATGAAGAAATCCGCCAAATAGAGACGAAACTTAACACTCAGAGACTGACCTTGACTAATGAAGCCATTATTCAAATGAGTTCTGATTTAGACAGAAAACGGACGGAAAGGAAGCGTTTTGCCGAGGATTCTTTGAGGGAAATACAAGATCTCCGGCTCAGGCTTTTCAATAAAGTGCAGAGTGAGCTGCTTCCGATCATCGAGCAGATAGGAAAAGAAAAGAACATGGAAATCATCCTTGATCTGGCAAACAGTGGAGCAATCTACTTCAACCCGAGTATTGATCTCACTGCGGATGTGATCAAAAGATACGATGCCTCAAAAGCCAAAACAAAATAAAGATTTTCTCAACATCGAAAAAATCCTCAGGATCCTTCCTCACCGCTATCCTTTTTTATTAATCGATAGGGTCTTAGAGCTAAAAAAGGGCCAATCTATTATTGCCATAAAGAATGTCACCTATAACGAGCCCTTTTTTCAAGGGCATTTCCCTAATCTTAAAGTCATGCCAGGGGTCTTGGTTGTCGAATCCATAGCCCAAGCAGGGGGCATTCTTATTTATCATTCCATCCCAGATCCTGCCAACAAAGTCGTCTTTTTGAGCAAGATAGATAATGTAAAATTCAGAAAACCTGTTGTTCCTGGAGACCAGATGATGTTGGAAGCCTTCATTATAAAGCTCAAAAACAGAATCTGTAAGATCAGGGGGAGGGTTTCTGTGGATGAAGAGACTGTCGTTGAAGGCGAGATTATGGCTGCTCTCGTGGACCTTGGGGAACTTAATGAGTGAAAGTGAAGTTTTTATTCATTCAACAGCCACTGTTCACCCCAAAGCCCAATTAGAGGCTGGAGTCAGGATCGGTCCTTATTCTTATATCGGAGAAAAAGTTAAAATCCGTAAGAATACAAAAATCGAGGCTAATGTTTTTATAAACGGCGAGACTGAAATCGGCGAAGCCTGTCTTTTCTCTCCTTTTACGTCTATCGGGACAGAACCTCAAGATATAACCTATCATGAGGAAGATACGGTTGTTAAGATAGGAGATAAGAATATTTTCCGAGAATTTATCACTGTAAATAGGGGCACAGTCAAAGGGGGAAGGCAGAGCATTATCGGGGACAATAATTATTTTATGGCATACTCCCATATTGCCCATGATTGTATTGTGGGAAGTGAGACCATTTTTATAAACGGTGCCACCTTAGGAGGACATGTCATCGTCGATGATTGTGCAACAGTCGGGGCCTTCAGCGGTGTGCATCAATTCTGTCGGATCGGTAAACACGCCTTTATCGGCGGCTTCTCTGTGATAACTCAGGATGTAGTTCCCTTCTGTAGAGTGGCTGGAAGCCGGCCATCTCTTTTTTATGGGTTAAACATTGTTGGGCTGCGAAGAAAAGGCTTTTCTAAAGAAAGAATAGGGGACCTAAAAGAGATGTTCAAGATTATTTTTTATTCAGATCTAAACATGGCTCAATCGATAGACAGAATAAAAGAGAGTTTTGCTCCTGGAGAAGATAGGGACGAGATCATTCATTTTATCCAGTCTTCCAAGAGGGGTATCATAAAAAAAGCGAGTGAATAATGGGAAATCAACTTGGGATAATCGCAGGCTCTGGAGAATTTCCTTTTCTTGTTCTAAAAGAAGCTCAGAAATCTGGTTATAGATGTATTATAGCTGGTATCAAAGGAGAAGCAGAAACAAGCCTTCAGGAGAAGGCGGAAGTGTTTGAATGGTTTGATGTGGATGAAATTTCAAATCTGATATTTTTTTTTAAAAACTCAGGAGTCAGAGAGACTGTGTTTGCAGGGAAAGTTGATCATCGGATAATATATAAGAAAGAGAAGTTAGGTTATAACTCTATGCGCATACAGCAGGCTCAATGCAAAAACAGAACTCCTACCGTACTCTTGGAAGCCGTTATTGATCTATTGGCCAAGGAAGGATTCGAGATCAAGAATCCGATGTTATTCCTTTCTTCCTCTCTCTGCGAAGAAGGCGTGCTAACAAAAACAAAGCCTTCCCATGCAATTGAGGAGGATATTGATTTTGGTTGGAAAATAGCTAAAAATATTGCTGACTCAGACATAGGACAGACTGTGATTGTCAAGGACAAAGCTGTAGTGGCCATAGAAGGGATGGAAGGAACTGATGAAGCCATAAAAAGAGGAGGTCAATTAGCAGGAAAAGGAACAGTAGTTGTCAAGGTAACACGTTCTACCCAGGATTTTAGGGTTGACTTGCCTGCTATCGGACTCAATACTATGAAAAGTCTTGTCGAAGCGGGGAGTAAGGCTCTTTGTTTTGAGGCTCAGAAAATGCCCTTTTTCCAAAAGGAAAAAGCCGTCTCTCTAGCCAATGTTTATAAAATTTCGATAATAGCTAAAAAATCATGATTTTTAGGTGAAATTTTAATGGATAAAGTCAAAGTAGGAATAATTGGAGTCGGATATTTGGGAATGCAACATGCCAGGATTTTATCCTATCTGGAAGAGGCCGAGCTTAAAGGAGTGGCAGACATCAATTTTCGTAAAGCAGTTGAGATCGGCAACCGACATGGAGTGCAGTACTACGAAAATTATGAAAACATGCTGGATGAGATTGACGCCGCGATCGTGGCTACTCCAACTTCTGAACATTTTTCGATATCAATGAAACTATTGAAACAGGGAAAATCTGTTTTGGTTGAGAAACCTATCACTGAAACTGTTGAACAAGGTGAAGAGCTCGTTACTACGGCTAAGAAAAATGGAATAATCCTCCAAGTCGGTCATTTAGAAAGGTTTAATCCAGCAGTGGAAGCAACAGAGAACTTGATATCCGAACCTAAGTTTATTGAGGTTCAGAGGCTGGGTTCTTTTTCTCCACGTTCTTTAGATATTGATGTGGTCCTTGACCTCATGATTCATGACTTAGATATCATTTTAGCCCTGATTAAAGATGAGGTCAGTGTTATAAAATCTTCAGGAATCCATGTTCTTTCAGAAAAGATTGATATTGCCAATGCTCGTCTGGAATTCAACTCTGGCTGCGTGGCTTCACTCACAGCCAGCCGTGTTCATCAGGGAAAAGTGAGAAAGCTGCGGATCTTCGAACCGACCTTTTATTATTCCGTAGATTATATTGACCAAGAAGTAAAAGTTTTTCCTCTAAACGGTCGTCAGACTGATATTAAGACTTTAAAAATAAAAAAAGAGGAGCCTCTTAAGAAAGAACTCGAAAGCTTTTTCAAGTGTATCCGAGAGAGAAAAAGGAGCAAGGTGAGCGGTGAGGAAGCGCTGAGTGCTCTTAAGCTTGCTTACAAAGTGCTGGAAGAAATTGAAATGTAAGAAGTGGGGAACTTCCCCATTTACTATTATTTGACTATTTTTATGAGCTTATTGCGCTCGGGGGTCTGATTGAGTTCCATACTGTTCATGATGGCTATCTTGGGCCATAAATCCTTATTCATTCCAGCTTTCTGAAAAATTTCCCCGAGAGTCTCCCGGCCGCTAGCTTGGATTAATTTTATTCTTTTTGGTTTACGGTTAAGGCAGGTTTTATCTTTTAATTCATTGAAAGACCTGACAATGGATTGGAACTGAAAATCATATTTTTTAAAATCAAAAAATGTACTCAAGGCCGTGAAGGAAAAGATATATGATCCTTTCTTGATGCAGGTGAGTTGTAACCTTAAACTTTCTTTTTCTTCCCGAGCCACATCGAAGAGTTGTTGGTAAGCAGACATGCTGTTGATGGTGAGATTCTGCTCTCTGAGAAACTGTTTTCCTTCTATTGTGGCTGTTTTTTTCTGAGCATAATCAGAGAGTTTTTCAGAACTTTTTTCTGCTTGAAGAATGAGAGCAGCATTGCCATCTTTTGAGGCCAGAATAACCTGAGAAGGATTGTTCTTAAGTGTCCATTCTTTGGGAAAGGAGAAGAAAAAGCGTAATTGAGGATGGTAAAAAGTGTCCTCTTCGACATATCCCTGACGAGGGTCATTGCCAAAAACGATATTGTTTATATGGTTCAGATAAGATCGATGAAGGATAAGAAGCAGGCTGTCTTCATCTTGCAACATCGTTTTCACATTCCGAATACGCTCAGGGGTTAAGGGATGGGTAGAGAGGAAACCGGGAAGAGTGGCTCCCTTTGAAAAATCTCCCATTTTTTGGAGGGAAGCAAAAAAATTTACCATTTCCCCGGGATTAAACCCTCCTTTTCGGGAATATTCCACTCCCAGAGCATCAGCTTCTCTTTCATCATCTCGGCTGTATTTGAGGAAGAGGAGCTGGATGCCGAGGCTGGCTACACCTGAGATTTTGGCAAAAGTCTCGCTTAAAGCCCCTCCTACAGCAAGTCCGAGCTGAATAAGGAGCATTTTGCTTATCCTCATGACGCTGTGACGGGCATTAACATGACCAAGTTCATGACCCAAGACAGCAGCCAGTTCCGCTTCCGTATTCATCATAGCCAGAATTCCCCGGGTGACATAGATATATCCCCCTGGAACAGCAAAAGCATTCACCACTGGAGTGTCAAGGACAGAAAAGTGGTAAGTGAGATGAGGACGATGAGTATGAGGGACTAGCTTAATTCCTACTCCCTCCACATACTTATTCAGGGATGGGTCATCATAAATCCCATACTGGATGCGGATTTCTTTATCTGTTTCTTTTCCCAGTGCAATCTCTTGGTTCTCAGAAATCAGACTGAGCTCACGTTTTCCAGTGACAGGATTTACAGCACAGCTTGCTATAAAAATGAAGAGGAGAAAGCAGGCGAGGAAAGATG
>JAUWYH010000156.1 GCA_030615975.1 Candidatus Aminicenantota bacterium | reverse complement strand
TGTGTTTATGGAATCGATATGCAGACCAAAACCGAGTTTGTCGCCAGAAACGCAAATCTCGATCAGATAGCAAAAAAAATTGGGGCAGATAAGGTAATTTACCAGTCTTTAGAATCGCTAAAAAAAGCAGTCAGGCTGGGAAACAAGAAACTCAACGATTTTTGTGGAGCCTGCTTTGACGGAGTTTACCCTACTGGTGATGTGACTCCAGAAATCTTGAAGACCATCGAAAAAGAAAGGAAACTTGCTCAGGACAGCCAGATGGAACTCAATATATAAATGGGGACAGTCCACATTTATATGGTTACTCGCCAGTAGTCCAATAGATCGTGAAGGGACTTCCTCAAGGGAATTTTCGGCTCCCAGGAAGTCGCCTCCTTAATTTTTTGGTTATCTCCCACAAGAAGAGGAATATCTGCCTTCCTCAATTTCCGCCAATCCACCTCGGTCTTAATCTTCTCTGATGAAAAGGAAAGAAGAAGATCAAGTATTTCCCTCAGCAAAACGGCTCTCCCGGAACAGACATTATACACCTCTCCACTCCTCCCATTTTTCATTAAAAGAGTGTAAGCCCTGATCATATCCCTCACATCAGTAAAATCTCTTCTCACCTTGCAGTTTCCAACCTTTATCACAGGCTCTGCCAATCCCTTTTCAATTCGGGCAATCTGAGATGCCCAATCAGAACAGACAAAAGACGGGCTCTGCCCAGGACCTGTATGAGGAAAAGATCGGGCGATGACAACATCCATTTTTTCTATCCTGGCGTAAAACCAGCTCAACATCTCACCGCATATTTTTGTGAATGCATAAGGATTCACTGCATGCAAAGAGTCTTCCTCTTGCAAATTATTCTCCTTGGGCGTTAGAACCCCATAAACATCTGAAGAACTGACAAAGAGCACTCTAGCTTTTGGAGCAAACTTCCTCACAGCTTCAAAAAGATAAAATGCCCCCATAAGATTTATCTCCAGAGTCTCCTTCCTTTTCTCCCATGAGTGTTTGACATTGGAAATGGCAGCAAGATGGAAAATCCAATCTGGTTGTATATTTCTTATAGCTTTGAAAACATCCTTCTCTGACCTTATGTCCATATAGAAAATCTGTCCCCTGCCAGCTCCAGCCCCTTTTTTAGGCCTCTCCGGAAAAGACGTCCCGAAAATTGTGTATTCTGAAGAGCTTAAATACTCAATGAGATGAGATCCGACAAAACCCGTGGCCCCGCTTATAAAAACTTTAAGACTCAAACTTAGACTCTCTCCCTCCAGTAATTGAGCAAATCTTGAAGGGAATCGCGGAAAGGAATTTTGGGCTTCCAACCTGTAAGATTCACAAATTTTGTGCAGTCAGATAAAAGAATAGGAACATCAGAAGGACGAAGTCTTAAAGGGTCAACTTCAATCTCCACATTCACCTTGCTCAAAGAGAGAAGTATATCTAAAACTTCCTTCATGGCGTAAGCCTTCCCTGTCCCGATATTATAGACCTCTCCTTCTTCTCCTTTTTCAAGGCATAACCAATAGGCATGGGCAATGTCGCGAACATCGGTAAAATCTCTTTTCGCTTCCAAATTCCCGACATAAATGAGAGGGTCTCTTTTTCCTTTCTCAATTTCTGCAATTTGCTTGGCAAAAGTTGAGCAGATAAAGACTTCTCCCCTTCGAGGACCTGTATGGTTAAACCCCCTTGTCCGTACTATTCTCAATCCATAGCTTTTGAAATACTGCCACCCTAATAAGTCCTGGGCGACTTTGCTCACTGCATAAGGACTCAAAGGACGCAAAGGATTCGTCTCCTTCATCGGAACTTCATCAGGATAGACAAACCCGTACTCTTCACTTGAGCCTGCCACCTGAATCTTTGGAGAAAGCTTGAGGCTGAGGATGGCCTCAAAAAGATTAATCTGGCCGATAGAGTTGATGGTGAAGGTTTCGACCGGACAATTCCATGAAAATGGGACATAACTCTGGGCTCCAAGATGAAAGATGCGGTCAGGTTTTATCTCAGCTAGGCACTTTTCTAAAGAGACTATATCTTTTAAATCTGCCTCAAAAAGCCCTATTTTTTCTTCGATATGGCAGATATTTTCCCTTCGACTCCGCCAACGAATCGTCCCAAAGACCTCTACATCAGAATGATTGGCCAGGATGTAATCGGCTAAATGGCTCCCAGCAAACCCTGTTATTCCCGTAATCAATACTCTCATCAATCCTCCTTACTTCCGGTTACGATAATACTTTGTGTAAAAGTCTTTGAAATCCTTGCTCTTCTCTTTTATTTTTCGCCACCAGGCTGTATTCTCCTTATACCAGCGGACAGTGAAAGCCAGCGCCTCATCGAAATCTGTTTCAGGCTTCCAACCTAAAGTGTGAATCTTCTGACAGTCCAGAGCATATCGTCTGTCATGTCCCAGTCGGTCTGGAACAAATTTTATTAAACTCTCAGGCTTACCTAACAGCTCAACAATCCTCTGAGCTATGGCGATATTCTGGACTTCGTTATTCGCACCTATATTGTAAGTTTCTCCTAACTCACCCTTACGCATCACTAAATCTATGGCTTGACAGTGATCCTCCACAAAAAGCCAGTCACGAACATTCGTCCCCTTCCCATAAAGAGGCAAGGTTTTTCCCTCCAGAGCATTGGTTACAAAGAGAGGGATAAATTTTTCTGGATACTGATAGGTACCAAAATTGTTGCTCGGGCGGAGAATGATGATAGGCAGTCCATAAGTGACCCAATAAGAATAAGCCAGCCTATCTGCACCGGCCTTACTCGCCGCATAGGGTGAGGAGGGAGACAAAGGGTCATCCTCCTTAAAACATCCCTCATCGCGACTTCCATAAACTTCATCCGTAGAGATATGGAGGAAAAATTCAACATCAGATCCAGAATCTTTCAAAGCTTCAAACAGAACAAAACTTCCATAAACATCTGTCAGAACAAACTCTCCTGCACTCATTATAGAACGATCGACGTGCGTTTCTGCGGCAAAATGGACGACGCCCTGCACCCTTTTAAAGATTTTTCGCACAGGCCCTCTATCTTGAATATCTCCATGGATAAACTCATAGCGGGGATCGTGTTCTACATTCTTCAAATTATCAAGATTTCCAGCATAAGTCAGCTTGTCAAGGTTTATTATCCTGCAGCCGGGGTAATGTTTCAGCATGTAATGGATGAAATTGCTCCCGATAAAGCCTGCCCCCCCTGTAACAAGCAAAGTCAAATCTTCTATCGTCCGCTCTTCAGCCATCTTTCCTTTCCCAGTCATAAGGGATATCGTTCTGGTGAGGGTCTAAACGCTGCTCATCAGGGTTTTCATAATTATAGACTTCTGTCGGAATATTGACGACAATTGCCTCCTCCTCGCTGACACACATCCAGCCATGGTAGACACCCGAAGGAATCTGAACCAGCTGAGGACTGTGAATGCCAAGATAGAATTGGCTTATCTCCTTAAAGGTAGGAGAATCCTTTCTTGGGTCATACAAAACCAGTTTTATCATGCCCTGAACGCAGGCCACATTGTCAGTCTGTTCTTCATGCTTATGCCAGGCTTTAACTACACCAGGGTAAGTTGTTGTCATGTAAACCTGGCCAAATTTTAAAAAGAAACTGTCATCAGAGCGTAGAATCTCCATCAGTCTTCCTCTCTCGTCCGGAATGACCCTCAACTTTTTTGTTTTCACGCCTTCTATCATGCCTCTCTCCTATTTTATTCCTATTTCACTCTTATCACCGACTATAAAGCGGAAAACTGATGGTTTTGGAGGGCACTTGAATATTTTCACCTCCCGTCCGATCAAGCTCTCATCGATTCGGCCTCCAACATCTTGTATCTCACTCCCTTCAAGAACAATACTGTGTTCTAGTTCAGTCTTGATGATTCTACATCCCTTCTGAATCGAAGTGAAAGGACCTATATAAGAATCAACAACTTCGCATTTTTCCCCGATTATAGCCGGGCCTCTTATAATGCTATTTTTAATAACCGTGTCCTTCTCAACAATCACCTGCCCGTTTATCTTGGATGTCTCATCAACGCTGCCCTCTATCTTCCCTTCGATGGATTCTAAAATAAGGCG
>JAUWYH010000133.1 GCA_030615975.1 Candidatus Aminicenantota bacterium | reverse complement strand
TAAGATCACAAATGCCATTTACAAAGCTATGGAATCTCATGGTTTAATAGACCAAAGAGCAGCCAAGAGCACTTCGGACATTGTCACTTATATGCTTGAGGATAAATTTGGAGGATATACTATTCCCTCTGTGGAGCAAATTCAGGATATAGTCGAGATGATTCTTATGAAACAGGGATATCATGATATCGCTAAATCATATATTCTTTATCGAGAGAGGCACAAAGAAATAAGAGAGGCGCACGAAATAGGATTAAACATAGAGAAGTTGATAAAAGATTATATAAACGATATGGACTGGAAGATTAAAGAGAACAGTAATGAAGGAATGATGAGTTTCTCAGGCTTGAATGCCAGAGTATCAGGAGAAGTCTTGGCCAATTTTGCTCTCAATCAGCTTTATTCAGAAAAGATTAAGAAGGCTCATTTGGAGGGCGATTTTCATATCCATGACCTTTCTTACCCAATTGTCGGCTACTGTGCCGGTTGGTCTCTGAAAAATCTTCTTAAAAAAGGTTTTGGACATGTGCCTAATCAGGTCCATTCTTTTCCTGCCAGGCATCTGGAGACTGCCACTCTCCATATGGTCAATTTTATCGGAACCATGCAGGGAGAATTTGCAGGTGCTCAAGCTTTTTCCAGCGTCGATACACTCTTAGCTCCTTTTGTTAGAATAGATAGCCTTGATTATGAAAAGGTCAAGCAAGACATTCAAAAACTCATATTTGGGCTTAATGTTCCTTCCCGTTGGGGATGGCAGACTCCTTTTTCTAACCTTACATTTGATTGGACAGTTCCTGAGGACATGAAGGATGAAAAAGTGATCATAGGAGGAGAAGAACAGGATTCCGCCTACGGCGATTATCAAGAAGAGATGAAGATGATAAACCGGGTTTTTCTAGAGCTGATGATTGAAGGCGACCAGCAAGGTCGTGTTTTTACATTTCCAATACCAACCTACAATTTAACCAAGGATTTTGACTGGGACTCTCCAAATGCAAATCTCCTTTTTGAAGTCACAGCCAAGTATGGGATTCCTTATTTTCAAAATTATATGGGTACAGATTTAGATCCTGGCGACATAAGGGCAATGTGCTGTCGTTTAAACCTTGACCAGAGGGAGTTGCTAAGAAGGCCGGGGAACATGTGGGGGCCAGGAGATTCGACCGGTTCGATAGGAGTGGTCACCATAAATATGAACAGGATTGGTTATAGATCAAGCTCTCGCAGCGAATTTTTCGCCACGTTAAAGAACATGATGACTTTGGCTAAAGAATCTCTTGAAACGAAGAGAGAAATTGTCAACAACATGATGGCCAAAAGACTCATGCCTTACACTTTGGTCTATCTCGGTCATTTCGATAATCATTTTTCTACGATAGGTATTTGCGGGATGCATGAGTGCTGTGTGAATTTTATCGGGAAAGGGATCGGCACTCCCGAAGGAAAAGATTTTACGATAGAAGTCCTAAATCATATGAGGGAGACTATCAGACAGTTTCAGGAAGAGACAGGGAATCTCTATAACTTGGAGGCAACACCAGCCGAATCAACTTCCTACCGCCTGGCAAGGCTGGACAAGGAGAAGTATCATAGAATCATAACTGCCGGAACAGAGAAGTATCCATATCTTACAAATTCAACTTACCTCAATGTGGACGCCACGCGAGATATATTTGAAGCTCTGGAGCATCAGAAAGACATTCAGCCTCTTTACACAGGAGGAACCATCTTTCATGCTTTTCTGCCAGAAGCTATCGATAGAGAAACATGTAAAAAATTAGTCAGAAAGATTGCAGAGACCTCTCTTCCCTATTTCAGCATTACACCCACCTTCAGTGTTTGTCGAAATCATGGCTATATCAAGAGTGAGGCTCACAATTGTCCTGAATGCGGTGAGGAGACAGAGGTTTATTCCAGAATTGTTGGATACCTGAGGCCTGTGGGAACCTGGAATGATGGGAAGCGACAGGAGTTTCGAGAGAGGACTCCTTACACGGTGATAGGATAAAAAGGAAAGCCATGGAGTATCTTTTATTTTCCTATCCAAATTGTTCCAGATGCGAAGCACTCAAAGAACATTTAAAAAAAACGCCGCTTGAAGGTCACGAATACAACTTGATCTTAAAAGAAAGCAAAAAAAAAATCAGAGAGTTTTTAAGTGATATCAAGCGCGACGATAAGGGAGGCATCATCATTCCGACACTCGTGGTCCAGGATGGAGAAGAAGTACTTGCTGTTTTAAACAATCAGCAGGAGCTCGAAGAGTGGTTGAGATCAAGGGCTTAGAAAAATTCGCTCCTAAAGATTTTCCCGGCCACATTTCATCGACTGTTTTTTTAGGCGGATGCAACTTCAGATGCCCCTACTGCCATAATTCGGATTTAGTGTTAAGATCCGAAAGTCTTCCCACATTCCCGATGGATTACTTCCTCAGTTTCCTCGATTCAAGAAAAAACTGGCTTGAGAGTATCTGTATTTCAGGCGGAGAACCTCTTCTTCACGAAGATTTAGAAGTTCTTCTCTCTCTTATAAAAGAGAGGAATCTTCTGGTAAAGATCGATACTAACGGCTCTTTCCCTTCACGGCTCGAAAAATTGATTCAGAAGAAACTCGTAGATTATGTGGCCATGGATGTTAAAGCTTCTTTGGAGAGATACGAGGAAGTGACAAAATCAGGAGTGGAAACAGATGATATTATAAAGAGTATTGAGATTATAAAGAATTCAGGCCTTAAGTATATTTTCCGCACAACAGTAGTCCCTGGTTTGGTAGGGTCGGATGATGTCAAAGAAATGAGTCAGATGCTCAAGGGGACAAAAATTTTTCAGATCCAGCAATTTGTGCCTATTAACACGATCGATAGCCATTATATTCAAACAATTCCTTATTCAAAAGAAGAAATTCAGGCCTTTGTAAAAATAGCAGAACCCTATTTTGAAGAAGTAAGGGTTGAAGGTGTTTGAGCCATGAAACTGAAAGTTAGAAGAATCCAACAAGATGTTAAACTCCCAAATTATAGCCATAAAAGAGATGCGGGGTTGGATATTTTCTCTGCGGAGGCCTGTGTTTTAGAAGCGGGCGACGTCAAGCCTATTCCAACAGGAATCCAAATGGCTATTCCCGAGGGGTTCGTGGGATTAATATGGGATAAGAGTGGTATTTCCCTTAAAGGAGTTCATCGGTTGGCAGGTGTGATTGATTCTGGTTACAGGGGAGAGGTAAAGGTTGTTATGGCCAATCTTGGAGATAAGCCGTTTGTAGTTGAGAAAGGAATGAAGATTGCTCAGATTTTAATCCAACCTGTAACAGAAGTGGAAGTTTTAGAAACAGAAGAACTGGAGGAGACTTCGCGAGGCAAGAAAGGCTTTGGAAGCACAGGGAAATATTAAAAAATTTTATTGATTCCTGATATCCGCTTTATGATAAATAAGACGAGTTTAGGTTGTCAAAAAGATGAGTTTGACCTCAAGAGGAAGTTTACGGTTATCCTTGTTAAGCCTGAAAAGCCAGAAAATATAGGTCTTGTTGCTCGATGCATGAAAAATACCGGATTCGAAAGTTTGCGCGTTGTCGGGATTAACACCTTTGCTCAAAAATCTTATTTGACAGCTGTTCATGCCAAGAAGATTTTGGAGAACGCCAGTCTTTATGCTGATTTAGACGAGGCGACTTCGGATCTCAATCTCATTTTTGCAGCCACTTCGAAAGAAAGAAAAAATTTTGTTTTATTTCCTTTGGAGGAGGCTGTCACCAGAATGTTTCAGTTTCCATTTTCAACGAAAATCGGACTTCTGTTTGGATGCGAAAGGACTGGTTTGACATCAGAAGAACTCAAGAGCGCAAATATCACATTTGTCATTCCTCAAGCCTCAAAACAACCTTCTTACAACCTTTCTTCAGCTGTGCTTATCACCTTATTCCAAATTTTTAATTACAATCAAACAAAAGAAGATAATGGCGTTCGAAGAGAACCAATTTCTCGTAAAGAACAAGAGGAGTGCATCCGCCTTATATTAAAAAAATTGGAGGGAAAAAAGTTTATCCATAAGGGCAATAAAACTCATGTGACAGAGATGATCTATGACATTTTTGGAAGGCTGACTATGAGTTCAAGAGATCGAAGATTATTACTTGCCCTCTTTTCTAAAGGAGTGAATAAAAGGGAGTAAATAGTAAACCGTAAGGAGTGAACAAAGTGCCATCTATCGCTTGTTTAGAAGCGATAATATAGGCTCGGGTACGTGTTGGTTTCAGGGAGTTAAATTTTTTTAATATTGGGCTTTGTCCCAAAGTTGCTTAATTAGAAGTCATTATGCCAAATATATTTAAAAGGAGAAGAAGCGTGTCCAAAGAAATGAGGGTAACCTTTCCAGGAGGAAAGCGAGTGGATGCCGAGTATAAAGGATTCACAATAAAAACTGACCAGCCTGTCTACTCTGGGGGGGATGGCTCGGCACCTGCTCCTTTTGATTTGTTTTTAGCTTCCATTGGTACTTGCGCCGGGTTTTATGTTCTGGCTTTCTGTCAAAAGAGAGGAATAGCCACAGAGAAGGCTTTGGTTGTAATGCGAACAGAAAAGAATCCTGAGACTAAAATGATTGAAAAGATTTTAATCGAGATTCGACTTCCTAAAGAATTCCCCGAAAAATACAAGCATGCCGTCATCAGATCAGTCCACAGTTGTGCTGTCAAAGCCCATATACTAAAAGCTCCAATTTTTGAGGTAGAAGCCAGTATTGGTGAGTGATACAAGGATTGAGGAAACAGCGAATCCTAGGGTAAACTCAAAAGTCAAATCTCAAAACTGAGGAAGCCAGATATAATAAAACCCGCTTTTTAAGGATCTAAGAATTTTATCGAGATTTTTTTCTTCAAAAAAGGAGGGTGTTTTTAAGTTGGCGGCATAGATATTTGTTTTCATCTTGGGATAATATGTATATGAGATGACTTTTGCTTCTTTCAGTGAAGCA
>JAUWYH010000214.1 GCA_030615975.1 Candidatus Aminicenantota bacterium | reverse complement strand
TGCTTAAAAACTTCTTTTATTTCCTCAACAAATATAAATTGCATCTCTTTTTTTATTTTCTTCGGAATGTCGATCATATCTTTTTTGTTTGGGAGAGGTAGAATCATTTTTTTAACTCCTGCTCGTTGAGCCGCCAAGACTTTCTCTTTCACGCCCCCAACGGGAAGAATATTTCCCCTCAGAGTGATTTCTCCTGTCATCGCCGCATCGCATTTAACTTTCTTATCCGCGCAAACTGAAATAATCGAAGTAGCAATTGTCACCCCGGCTGAGGGACCATCCTTGGGAATGGCTCCTTCAGGGATATGGATATGAAAATCATTTTGAGAAAAGATTCGATTATCAATGCCAAATTCTTTGGCATGAACCCGAGCATAGGTTAAGGCTGCCTGGGCCGACTCTTTCATCACATCTCCTAAAGATCCTGTCAAACAGAGATTTCCTTTGCCTTTCATTTTTGTAGCTTCGACGAAAAGAATATCCCCTCCAGAAGCTGTCCAAGCTACTCCCGTGGTTACTCCCACTTGATCTTTCTGTAAAAGTTGATCTCTAAATATTTTTGAAGGTCCAAGGTAATTTTCAATGTTCTGAGAAGTAATTTTAGACATCTTCTTCTTACCCTCTGCTACTCTTCGGGCTACTTTTCGGCAAACAGAAGCAATCTCTCTCTCCAGATTCCTCACTCCCGCCTCCCTTGTGTAAAGGGAAATGATTTTTTTAATAGCTCCTTTGGTAAAAGAGATTAATTTCTGAGTTAGAGCATTTTCCTTTATTTGCTTCGGGACTAAATGGCGGAGGGCTATCTGCAACTTCTCTTCCTCAGTATAACCGGGAAGATGAAGGGTCTCCATCCTGTCACGGAAAGCGGGCTGAATAGGATCAAGGAGGTTGGCAGTAGTAATAAACATCACCTTGGAGAGGTCATAAGGAACTCCAAGATAGTGGTCTCGAAAGGAAAAATTCTGTTCAGGGTCCAGAACCTCGAGGAGCGCTGATGAGGGATCACCCCGAAAGTCAGCTCCAATCTTATCCACCTCATCCATCATAAACACAGGGTTGTTCGACTCGCATCGTTTCAATCCTTGAATTATTCTCCCTGGCATCGCTCCCACATATGTCCTTCTGTGTCCTCTGATTTCTGCTTCATCCCGGACTCCTCCAAGAGAGATACGGATGAATTTTCTTCCCAATGCACGAGCGATTGAGCGACCGAGAGAAGTTTTCCCCACTCCAGGAGGACCTACGAAACATAGGATGGGGCCTTTTATTTTTTTTGAAAGCTTCCTTACACCCAGATATTCGATGATCCTCTCCTTCACCTTTTCCAGCCCATAATGGTCCTCATCCAAAATACCATTTGCCTTTAGAAGATCCAAGTTGTCAACTGTACTTTTATTCCAAGGAAGAGTAAACATCCAATCCAGATAATTGCGGACAACGGCTGTTTCTGCTGATTCGGGATGCATTTGAGAAAGGCGGCTGATTTGTTTTTCTAACTCCCCCCTTACTTCTTGGGTAATTCTTAACTTTTTTAATTTTTCCTTATATCCTTTTATTTCTTCCTGAATTTCACTCTCTTCCCCAAGTTCTTTCTGAATGGCTTTCATCTGCTGCCTAAGAAAATATTGTTTCTGGAGCTTTTCCATCTCCCCTTTTGCCTCACTGCTGATCTTTGACTGGACGCCCAAAAGTTCAAGCTCTTGGGTTAAAAGTTCAAATACTCTCTTTAATCTCTGTACAGGATCTTCTATTTCCAAAACCTCCTGAGCCTCTTTGATCTTTAATTCCAGGTTGGCCACAGTGAGGTCTGCCAGTCTCCCTGGTTCTTCTATATTAGCGGAAATGATCATAATCTCAGGGGGAATATTTTTTCCCAGCGAAGAAGCCTTATCCAGTCCAGAACGGACATTACGGATTAAAGCTTCAAGTTCAATTGATTTTCCTACTTCCTCTAGCTCATGAATGACTTTCACCTTAGCAGAGTAAAAAGGTTTATTCTCCTTAAAAGTCTCTATCTTAGCCCGCACTAAACCCTGGGCAAGAATTCTCACTCTCCCATCAGGAAGTTTTAACATTCTCATGATCAAAGCAACTGTTCCTACATTATAGACATCTTCTCTTTTTGGCTCTTCGATTTCCATATTTTTTTGAGTCAGGAGAAGAATCATACGCTGGGCAGAAAGCGAATGATCAATCGCATTTTTCGACTTCTCTCTTCCTACAAATAAAGGAATTATCATATAAGGAAACACAACAATATCTCTTAACATCAGAATTGGAAGTTCTTTTGGCACATGAATTTTATGGTTGCTTTCTACGGAAATATCCTCAGATTGGTCCTTATCATTATTATCTTTCTTAGCCATCAGTCTCCTCCATGTCTATTACCCGTTCTTTTGAATTTTCACGACAACTTCTTTTTCTTTTTTTCGTTTATACTTTCTCAAAACAACAGTTAAAACTCCATTCTCAAGAGAAGCTTTTGCCTTATCAGGAATAACTACACTGGGCAAAAAGATATAGCGGCGAAAAGCTCCATATTCTCGTTCGAGCCGAAGATATTTTATTCTCTCTTTGGACAAATTTTCTTTTTTTACACCGCTTATTTCTAAGCGGTTGCTGTGTAGTAAAATGTTGATTTCTTTCTGCGCCACTCCCGGAAGTTCAATCTCAACGTTTATTTCATCTTCTTTTTCAGAAATATCCACACAGGGAACCCAACTTTCATCTAATCCTAAAAACTCCCTTTTCTGAAAAAAAACCTCCCCCATTATTTTATTTATTTCTGCCTCAATTTTTACAGTCCTTGAAATAGGTTTAATTTT
>JAUWYH010000102.1 GCA_030615975.1 Candidatus Aminicenantota bacterium | reverse complement strand
TTGATCTTGACGGTACAGTTGTAGAGGTGCCATACAACTGGAATCAAATAAAAAAAGAATTGAAGACTCAGGGAGAGCCTATCCTTTATTTCCTCAGCAGCTTGAAGGAGCCCGAAAGATCGGCAAAATGGAAGTTGTTGGAAAAATATGAAAACAAGGCCACGTTAAGAGCTGTTCTAAAAGAGGGAATGCAAGAATTTTTGGACTTTTTAGCCCAAAAAGGGATAAAAAAAGCTCTTGTGACAAACAATTCTCGCAAGAATGTTTCTTATTTATTGGACAAATTCAATCTGAAATTTGAATGCATTATCTCTCGAGAGAGCGGTCTTTGGAAGCCCTCTGGCGCTCCGCTTTTTGCTGCTTTGAAAAAGTTGGGGATAAAGAGAGAAGAATCCTGTGTGATAGGAGATTCTCATTTTGATATCCGGGCAGCAGCGGAAGCCGGGATCTCTAAAGTTTTTATTCTAAATAAGGATAAAAAAAAATTTACATCTTTTCATGCAGAGGTTTTTTCTTCTGTAGAGGCTCTTAAGAGGAAGATAGAAGAGCTCATTCTAGAAGGGAAATAAGCGGAGAGCACAGGGTTGTATAAAGAAAAATGTAAATTCATGGAACCATTTGACAAAAAACGAGGTTTTAATTTAAGAGAGAACAGAAATTCTTTATTAGGGGAGGCGGCTAATGAGAAATAGCTCTCAGGCCAGAGCTTTAGTGATGATCTTTTTTGTCTTTTTCTCCGGTCTCATCGGAACAAAACTCTTTGCCGATGGATTTATTATTCCCGTCCCCAAGCCAGGAGAAAAAATTCTCCCTCTCACTGTTAAATATCATAGAGTCGACGTTAAAATCATAAATCAGGTAGCCAAAACGTCTATCGACCAAGTTTTTATAAACAATCACCACAGAGATATTGAAGGAGTTTTTATTTTTCCTCTTCCGGAAAAAGCCGCTATTTCAGAGTTCTCCATGTATATTGGGGATAAAAAGATAGAGGGAGAAATCCTAGACCGTGAGAAAGCCCGCCGTATTTACGAAGATATTGTCCGCAAGCTTAAAGATCCGGCCCTTCTCGAATATGTAGGTCGAAACATGTTTCGGGCTAGAGTTTATCCTATTCCTGCGCGAGGCGAAAAAAGAATCAAAATTTCTTATGCGGAGATTTTAAAGGCTGAAACAAACCTCGTCCGATACAACTATCCTCTGAATACAGAAAGGTTTTCTCTTCATCCAATAAAAGAAGTCGTGATTTCTGTGAATATTGATTCCAAGATCCCTGTTTCCAATATTTATTCTCCTTCCCATAAAATTTCAATAAGAAAAGAAGATGAGGGCAAAGCCCGGGTTAGCTTTGAAGGGAAGGACATCAAGCCTTCGAAGGACTTCATTCTTTATTATTCCCTTTCCCAAGATGACATTGGAATTTCCTTCATGAACTGGCAAGAAACAAAAGAGAATTATTTCATGCTTTTGGCTTCTCCTAGTTATGTGAGTAAAAAAGAGAGAATTATGAATAAAAATCTTATTTTTGTTGTCGATAGCTCAGGAAGCATGAGCGGGAAAAAAATCATTCAAGCTAAGGAAGCTGTTTGCTTTGTCATCAATCATTTAGATGAGCGAGACAGATTCTCGATTATTGATTTTGATGATGGAGTCGAAACTTTTGTATCTAAGATTGTGGTTGCCAGTAAAGAAAACAAGAATAAAGCCATTCATTTTGTTAATGATGTAGAGGATTCAGGAGGAACCAACATAAATGAGGCGCTCTTTCAAGCACTTAAGATGGTAAAGCCTGGAGAAAGGCCGAATTATATCCTTTTTCTCACCGATGGTCTTCCCACAGTCGGCGTTACGGATACCGCAGAAATATTGAGAAATATAAGCCGTGCCAACAATCTCAAATCCCGCATCTTTGTTTTTGGGGTAGGATACGATGTCAATACAGAACTTCTGGATAGAATTTCATCTGAAAATCGAGGAACATCGATTTATGTCAGCGAAGACGAAAATCTGGAACTGGCTATATCTAACTATTACGAGAAAATATCATCACCGCTCCTTTCTGATCTGAAGATCGACTTTAAGGGCATTGAAATCAAAGATGCTTATCCAAGAGTATTGCCTGATCTGTTTAAAGGCTCGCAGCTTATAATGATAGGAAAATACAAGGGAGAAGGACCGGTAAGAGTGATTCTTCGAGGAAAAGTAGGTAAGAAAGAGAAAAAATTCATCCTTAAAAATCAAAAATTGGTTAAAGAAGAAGCCTATGATTTTCTGCCTCGCCTTTGGGCAACGAGAAGAATCGGCTATCTTCTTCAAGAAATCCGCCTTCATGGAGAAGAAGAAGAACTCAAAGATGAAGTCAAGAAACTTGGATTAAAATTTGGCATCGTCACTCCATATACTTCCTTTCTTGTCACAGAAAAAGAAAGGCTTTTGCTTGATGCTGCTGCTCCAGAAGCACAGGCAGCTATTTCTGCTCGTCAAGTGACAGGAGTCGGTGCTGTAAAAATTGCTCGAGCCACCCAAAGATTTAAAGCAGGAGAAAGGGCTGCTGAAGTTATTTCCCAGAAGATTAGGTATAAAAAAGACAAGACTTTTTACTTGAAGGATGGCTATTGGGTAGACAGTGATTACAAGGAAGGAAGTCCTGTAAAAGAGATTCCTTTTAATTCAGAGGAATATTTTCGCCTCATCAGTGATAAGCCTGGAATTGCTCTTTACCTTTCGGTGGCAAGTAAGATCATCCTAAGCTTTAAAGGCAAAAGCTATAAAATCATAGAATGAAAGGGATTTCCCGAAGAGAAAATTGGGGACGGTTCTATTTTCTCTATTTTAGACCCATTTTTTAAATTTTTTCTTCTTTCTTTTTTTAAGTTGTAAAGAATTTTTGACAGGAAAATAGAACAGTCCCCAATTTGGTCCCCAATTTCACCTTGCCAAATTTATCTTGATTTATCGTAGCTTATTGATAAAATGAAAAAAACATTAATAGAGGAATAGACATGCAGCAAGAAAAATTACTTTTAATACCTGGGCCAACTCCTGTCCATCCTCGTATCATAAACTCTCTCTCTTTGCCGACTGTATCCCACGTGAGTCCTATCCTTGTAAAAGAGCTTAAGGAGTCTTTAGCGAATTTGAAGAAGATCGTTTTTTGTGAGAGAGGCGAGTCTTTCATCATCGCTGGATCAGGGACGTTAGCCATGGAAATGGCCCTTTTGAATACTGTAGAGAGGGGAGAAAGTCTCCTTGTGCTCTCTCAAGGATATTTCGGAGAAAGGATGGCCCAAATTGCTCAGAGCTTTGACTTGAACTTTGATATCATCGAAAGCCCGTGGGGAAACGCGGTGCGACCGGATGAATTAGAAAAGAAACTCTCAGAAAGAAAATATGCAACTGTCGTTTCTACCCATGTGGATACAGCCACTGGAGCTTGTGCTCCTGTCAGGGAGTATGCCGAGATTTTGAAAATTCAAAAGAGTCTTTTTATTATCGATGGTGTTTGTGCCACAGGAGGCATAGAAGAAAGGATGGATGATTGGGGAGTAGATGTGATTTTGACTGCTGCTCAGAAGTGTTTTGGTACACCTCCAGGCCTGGCGATATTGGTTTTTTCAGAAAAAGCTATGGATAAAAGAAGAGGGATGAAAGCCATTCCTGCCTATTATTCCGATCTTTTGAATTGGCTTCCGATCATGAAAGATCCCTCAAAATACTTTTCTACTCCTTGTGTCAACGAAATAAGAGCTTTTTGGGAAAGCACAAAAATAGTCCTTGAAGAAGGCATGGAAAAGAGATTTCTTCGTCATGCTCTTATTGCCCAGGCCATAAGAGCGGCTTTAGAAAAACTTGGGTTTTCTTTTTTCACCCAAAAGCCATACTTGGCCGACACGCTCTCAGTAATAAATTATCCAGAAGGAGTCGAGGATATTTCTTTTCGAAAGGGGCTTAATGAAAATGGGGTTGTGGTAGCCGGGGGGTTGAGGGAGTTAGCAGGTAAAGTTTTTCGTATGGGACACATGGGAAATTTGTCAGTTTCTCAAGTTTATTTTGCCCTCGAAGCCGTAGAGAAAACCCTTCATTCTATGGGCTATAAATTTGAACTCGGATCAGGATTAAAGGCTGCGTCCGCGATTTTAGAGGAGAAAAATAAGTAGCTGCTTGTAAAGACATGGCAAGTGATGTTTTTTTTATTCCGGCACAGAGGAACGAAGGTGATGGGGCTCTAGCAGAGAAGGCAGAAAAACTATTTCTTAAAGTTGATTTCCTCGGAAAAATAGAAAGTGATTCTTTTATAGCTTGTAAAATTCATTTTGGCGAAAAGGGCAATACCGGATATATAAAACCTTTGTGGCTTTTAAATATCATCAAGCAGATAAGAAAAAAGACTAATAAAGTCTTCTTCACAGATACAAATACTCTTTATTTAGGGAAAAGGTCTAATTCCATCGAGCATCTCCGCTTAGCCTGGGAACACGGATTTACACTGGAGACTATTGGTGTACCTATCCTGATTGCAGACGGTCTTATCGGTCATGACGAGGAGGAGATTCAGGTGAATCTTCGCCGAGTAAAGTCAGCCAAGATTGCAAGTGCTTTTCTCAATTCAGATGGTCTCCTATGTTTAAGCCATTTCACTGGCCATATGCTCACTGGTTTTGGTGCTGCTGTAAAGAATCTTGGGATGGGGTGTGCCTCACGCGCAGGGAAACTGGAGCAACATTCGGATGTTCATCCATGGATAAATCCTAAGGCATGTAAAAATTGCGGAATATGTCTGGACTATTGTCCTACCCAGGCCATTGTTCAAAAAGAGGAAAGCGTATTCATTATAGAAGAAAAATGTATCGGCTGCGGAGAATGCCTTGTTGTCTGCACCATTGGTGCTGTTAAGATGCGATGGGATGAAGATGCTGAGCGAGTGCAGGAGAAGATGGCTGAATACGCTTACAGCGTCTGGCAAAAATTTAAGGGAAAAATAGGGTTTATAAATTTTTTGCTCGAAGTCACTAAGGACTGTGATTGTATGGGCATAGATCAATCAGCAAGGGTTGAGGATATTGGAATACTAGGCTCTCGAGACCCGGTTGCTATCGATAAAGCTTCAGTTGATCTCGTAAACAGCCGAAGCGGAAAAGATCTGCTGAGAGCCATGAATGATGTTGATTGGTCCATACAGCTCGAATATGGAGAAAAGATTGGTCTTGGTACTGCAGAATATGAGTTGATTGAAATTAAGTGATTTTAGCGCCTTTATCAGCAATACAGAAAATATAATTAAGGTAAGGAGAAGAGATAGAATTTAAGGCTTCTCCTGCGAATGCGATTTCATCATTTCTGCAAAAAAAGCTGGTTGGGAAATAAAACCTGAGAGAGGCAATAAAGTCTCAACCAGGATTAGTCAATAGATATCGGGGCGAGGGGATTCGAACATCCTTCACTTACCCTGAAGATTCTTGAAGTATGTCCCTATTTTTGCAACACCTTTTCTCTGCTCTTCGATTCCTGGATGGGTATAGCGAAGAGTTGTTTTTAAATCTGCATGACCGAGAATAGTCTTAGCTGTTGAGAGGCTAACCTGAGAGGAAAGCCAGGTTGATGTCGTATGCCTTAGCTGATGAAAATTAAAATCTTTTATGTCTGTCATCTTTCTTATCTTTGCCATGGTCTTTCTTATAACAGAGGGATGCCTTCTTTTGAGGGAGAAAACATAATCATCACAACTTTCTTGCCTCTTTAAGATTCCATGGGCAATTGAGTTAAGACATATAGATTTAACTTTTTTCGCTTGTGAATAGACTCTCCGCTTATATTTTGTCTCGGATATCGGATAAAAGATAACATCATCCTGTACATAAGATTTCTTTAGATTTAAAATTTCCGACAATCTCATTCCGGTATTAAAAGCGAAAACAATTAAGTCGTAAATCATAGACTGAACATTTGACTTTGGCCGCTCCTGGATTCTACTGGCTGCCTCCAATATCCGCTTGAGTTCCTCTTTG
>JAUWYH010000183.1 GCA_030615975.1 Candidatus Aminicenantota bacterium | reverse complement strand
GCGGAAGAACCACACAAAAAGAATACTGCTAAAAATATGATTCTAATTCTCAAATCTTCCTCCTTATTAATGTACTTATACACTTTATAAAAGAATACGGATTTTAAGAAGAAAAAGTTCCCGAAGGAAGTACAAAAATCTCCGTGAAAAAGAGTGAAATGGGAAATCTTCATTTTTAACTCATAAACCTGTTCTGAATTCATCTTTTTCGTTTTAAGGTAGTGACAGAATAACAATCAAACTCTCTGCCAGGGAAGGCAATTTGTGTTTCCTTCTTTGTTTATTTGACATCTCAATTCCCCGATGTTATATGTCTCTTCTAGGAAAATCCTGTAATGGACTCATATGGATGGCTTTCAGTCCTCCCTCCTCTCCTCGCTATCTTCCTCGCCATTAAGACAAAACATGTCTATATTTCTTTGATAGTGGGAATCTGGCTAGGATGGACAATCATCCAAGGCTGGAACCCTCTTTCAGGTCTCTTTCAGACAATCAATGCCCTTGTCGCGGTGTTTAAAGACGAGGATAACACCCGGGTTATCCTTTTCAGCGCTATGATTGGCGCTATAATCACATTCACTCAGTATTCAGGAGGGATGAAAGGGTTTGTCAACTGGATTGTAGGTAAAGGATTAGTCCGCACAAGAAAATCAGCAGGACTCCTGGCCTGGTTCCTGGGTTTTATTATCTTCATCGAATCCAGTATATGTGTTCTTGTCTCTGGAGCTGTGACAAGACCTATTTTCGATAGACTTAAAATTTCTCGGGAGAAACTGAGCTACATTCTTGACTCAACCTCAGCTCCCAAATGTATCCTATTTCCTTTAAATGCCTGGGGAGCATTTGTGATCGGGCTGCTTGCTTCCCAGGGAGTTGAAAAACCTATCCAATTTCTAGTCTCCTCTATGCCTTTTAATTTTTATGCTATTCTGGCCTTGCTTCTCGTCTTAATAGTTATCCTGACAGGAAAAGATTTTGGCCCTATGAAAAAAGCAGAAACAAGGGTTCGAGTCGAAAACAAACTCCTTCGTGACGGAGCTGAACCATTAATCTCCGATGAAGTCGTGATGATGGAGGCAAAAGAAGGAGTTAAGCCGCGAGCCTTAAACATGATCCTGCCGGTTTTAACCATGGTGGGAATGATGCCTGTTGTTCTCCTTATCACCGGAAAAGGAAATCTCATGGAAGGCTCTGGTTCTACATCAGTGCTGTGGGCGGTTATTTCAGGTCTTTTGGTCGGCGCCGTAATTTACAGAGCTCAGAAAATTATGAGGGTAAAGGAAATCACTGATATTTTTATGAAGGGAGTTGGGGGGCTCATCCCTCTGGCAAGCTTGATGATTTTGGCTTTTGCCATAGGTGATATTTGCGATGCTCTTGGCACGGGACCCTTTGTCGCCCAGGCTGCCAAATCCACTCTAAATCCTGGAGTCATACCTGCTGTCATTTTCATCATCTCCTGTTTCATCGCTTTTTCTACAGGCACCTCCTTCGGGACTTTTGCCATCATGATTCCTATAGCCGTTCCTGCGATCAATAATATCGGACTCCATCCCGGGTTAATTATCGCTGCAGTCTTAGGAGGAGGAGTCTTTGGTGATCACTGTTCCCCTATTTCTGATACCACTATCATCTCTTCTATGGCCTCTGCAACTGACCATATCGACCATGTAAGGACCCAGCTTCCCTACGCTTTAACTGCAGCAGTATTCTCTCTTCTTCTCTTCCTCCTTTTTGGCTTTGCTCTATGAATGACATTTAAGAAAGGGAAAAATCCAATAAAGCTTGAATTTTAAATAAACTCTTTAAGGAGCGTTTGCCTCATGAAAAAACAGCTTAGATCCATCTCCATTTTATTCATTATTCTCGTCTGGGTCGGCTTTATTTGTCCTGTGCATAGTTATGCACAATCACAAACTTCCATCTACTCAGACGCGATAACAGCATTTGGAAAATTTGTGGAAGAGCAGATGGCTCTCGACAAGGTTCCAGGCCTTTCGGTAGGATTCATGAAGGATGATTTTATCTGGTCTAAAGGCTTTGGTTACTCTGACCTTGAAAATATGACTCCTGCTAAACCGGAAAATTCTTACCGCCTGGCTTCTGTAACCAAAACCTTAACCGCCATTGCCGTCCTCCAGTTGGTTGAAGCAGGAAAAATTGACCTTGATGCTGAAGTTCAAACCTATGTCCCCTATTTTCCCAAGAAGAAATGGCCTGTGACTGTCCGCCTCCTTTTAGGACACCTGGGAGGAATAAGCCACTATAAAAACTATAATCTAGAAGGGCACATCAAAGTCCACAAAAACACAAAAGAGGCTTTGGCCATATTTCAGGATTTTGATCTCGTGGCCAAACCTGGAACTCGCTACCACTATTCAAGCTATGGCTACAATCTCCTGGGAGCTGTGATCGAAGACGCTTCAGGCCAGTCTTACGGCCAATACATAAAAAAGCACATTTTCGAGCCTCTCGGGATGGAAAACTCTCGCATGGATGATCCAGTAGAGCTCATACCAAATCGGGTCAGGGGATATCGTCTTATCAACGGTGAAATCAAAAATTCAGAGTATGTCGATGTCTCAAGCCGCTTTGCTGGAGGTGGAACACGCTCCACAGTTGTCGACCTCCTTAAATACGCCAAAGGAATAATAGAAGGAAAACTTCTTAAGAAAGAGACCTGGAATCAGATGTTTTCTTCCATAGCCACTTCTGGTGGATTTTTCACAGGATACGGAATGGGATGGCGTGTTAGCCCCTGGAAAGGTCATTTTCAGGTCAACCACAGCGGCTCCCAGCCCGAAACAAGAACCTATCTTCTAATCTTTCCCACAGAAAAGTTTGCTATCGCCATGGCCTCAAACCGGGAAGGGCTGAACCTTATGCCTTATATCCGAAGACTGTCAGAGCTTCTCCTGGATGAAGACTTCGATAGCGCCACTTACGTTCAATATAAAGAAGGGCAAATCATTCATGACGCTTGTTTCAGGATCTTCTCTTATGGGATGAGCAGGTTTGACTGGCTTGGACGCCATACCGCAAATGGAGAAAAGGATCTCGCTAAAGCTTTCTCTTATTTCAATCAACATGTCAGCAAGAAAGCTTTAAAAAACAAATTCATAGACACAAAAAAGAAAATCGATGCAGGGATACATCCCGCTTCAAATCAAGCCTTTACCAAAGTGGGAACCTTCATTGCTTTTGCTTTAAATGAAGCCCTGGGAAAAGAAAGGCTGAAAAGCTACTATAAAACAGGCCCATTATCCTTTTTCAGTGATTATATTAAAATCAGTAATAATTGGAATTCCGACAAAAGAAAATATAAATTCAAAAAAAACTTTACCAAATTAATCTCAAACTGGGAAAAAGATTGGCCAACCGTTTATACCGATTATGTCCGTAGTTTATTTATCACAATAAACACAGATTTTGATGAGCTTGGTCCCAAATTAAGACAGACCTTCTCTGGTGCAGAAGTCTATCCAGATTTCAGCAGGAATATGGCCAGAGTAGCCCAATATTTCTTAGAGAAAGATGAACTCGAAAAATCCTTTAAAATCCTCAATTTAAACGTCGGTCTCTATCCCCATTCTCCT
>JAUWYH010000146.1 GCA_030615975.1 Candidatus Aminicenantota bacterium | reverse complement strand
GTCCATAAAAGTGCCTCCTTTATACCCTGTACACCTTTTGCAAAATAGTCGAGAGGGAAAGGTTCTACAGCCATCATCCTATTGCGTCGGACGCCATTCTATATTGGTTGGCCGAAACAATCAAGCCAATAATTGACTTTTCCTGCCTTCCTTGCCAGGGGAAAGGTTAAGGCTCCTTTACCTGCTCCTATTTCTATAATTAAGTCTTCCTGTTGAGGATCAATTGTTTTGACTATTTTATTTAAGATCGTTCGGCTGATAAGAAAATGCTGGCCGAGTGCTTTTCTTTTACTCTTTTTCATAAAAATAAATCCAGATTGAAGGAAAAAACTTTTATTGGAAAACTATATCATATTGAAATTTGAAATAAAAATTTTAAATGATCGTCTATTCCTAAACGATAACCATAATGACTGGCTTTGTTGAAGATGGTGCATTGCTATTTTTTTTCTGATTCCTTGATGACGACAGAACAAGCCATATCTCCGACGATATTCGTGGTCGTCCGGCACATGTCAAGGAACCTGTCAACGCCTAAAATCAGAGCAATTCCCTCAAGGGGGATTCCTATTTGTTTGAGAACCATGGCAAGGGTTATGATTCCTGCTGCCGGAACACCTGCCGCTCCAACAGAGGCTAAGGTTGCCATCAGGACGATAGTGATTTGATCCATTATGCCCAAGGGGATGCCATAAATTTGAGCAATGAACACAGCTGCCACACCTTGATAGAGTGCTGTCCCATCCATATTGATTGTAGCCCCAAGAGGAATGACGAAACTCGAGTAAGCTCTTGAGACACCAATGTGCTCTACACATTCCATACTGACAGGAAGAGCAGCATTTGAGCTGGAAGTGCTGAAAGCGATAATCATGGCTTCCTTGACACTTTTGAAAAAGCGGAATGGATTCATCCTTCCGAGAAGGCTCAATGTCAGGCTGTTTATACTGAAGGTGTAAATAACAAGGCCTCCTATGACTACCAACGAGTACTTGAGGAGGGTGATAAGGATATGAATGCCGTATTTGCCAATCACGGAAGCTATCAGGGCTAGAACACCATAGGGAGCAAGCTTCATGGCGATATGGACCACTTGGATGATGGCATCATTCAGACCATCAAGAAATTTTATGAGAATTTCTGATTTTTCCTTTTTTATGAGAGTGAGGATAATGCCAAAGAGAAGCGCCAGGAAGATAACCTGGAGCATATTTCCTTCCATAAGAGATTTCAAAGGATTTGTGGGAATAATGTTAACCAGCACATCTATAGCAGATGGCTTCTCTTCCATCCTTTCTATTCCGACCTGAGCTTTGGATTCATAGCTCTTGTAAAGCTCTGCTCTCACTTGTTCGTTTAGGCCGGAGCCTGGTTTGACCGTATTGGCTAAAATGAGACCTATAGATATAGCCACCATAGTAGTAATGGAAAAATATATGATGGTTTTTATCCCGATACGACCCAATTTTCTTATATCGCCAAGGCTTGCTGTGCCCAACATTAAAGAAACAAGCACTAGGGGAACGACAATCATGGTGATTAGGCGGAGAAAGATTGTTCCCACTGGCTCGATGATCAGCGCCTTTTCGCCAAATACGAGGCCGATCACCACTCCTAATACTAATCCGATAAAAATCTTGGTATGAAGTTTTATTTTTCTCATTTTATACCCAGTTCTTAACTGCCTTTTAAAAAATAAAATGGAACTTTCCTAATAAAATTTAAAGTAAAAGGAATATGATATCGACTTGATCTTTTTAAGTCAATTTTCTTCATAAAGATGTTACATCTGCCATATCCTATTTGACAATCATTTGTGTATAATTTAGAATTTTTAAACTAATATTATGTCTGAAAAAAAAATACTGATTGTAGATTTTGACCTCAAGAGTTTAGATTCTTTAGAGAAGCTTTTTGAGCGCTGCAGAATAAAAATCATAAAAGCTACAGATGGCGTTTCAGGTTATGAAAAATTCAAATCAGAAAAACCTGATTTGGTAATTCTTGAAGCCATGCTGCCAAAGTTGCACGGCTTTGATCTCACTTTAAAGATATTTAGAGAGACAAAGGGAAGAGTGCCTGTGGTTATTATAACTGGAGTCTACAAGGGTCCCCAGTATAAGAATGAGGCATTGCGTGCTTTTGGTGCTTCTGATTATTTTGAGAAGCCTTTTGATAGTAATAAATTAGTGGATTCTGTATTGAGCTTAATCTCTGAGGAGGAAGATATTGAAGAAGACCTTCCAACTCCCGATTCTGTCATAAAGAATCTCACTCAAATGATTAAGGATGATTCCTTTTTTAGGAAGAAAGAAAAACCCACTGGACGAGAAAAATAATAGAAAGAGTTGTTTGGCTTTTATATACATTCTGTCATTTTGTGACTCAGAAACTCCGCAACTCAGTTAATATCGAAAAGTCATTTTTTTTCTTGATTGGCTTGCTGAGTAATATCTTGCTTAAAGTAAGAAAATTTCTTAGTATTTACTGGAGAATAATTTTATCTGAGAAACGAAAACGCCTTTAAAATTTTATGGCCAATTTATGGACGCGCTGTAACAACTGTCGTCATATTATCTACAAGCAGGATATCCTCGAAAATCTTTCTGTCTGTCCTGCCTGTAACTTCCATTTCAGGTTGTCAGCCTTGGATCGTCTCAGAATGCTTTTAGATGAAGGTCAGTATAACCTTATTGACCAAAATATTTTTCCTGTAGATCCTCTTGGATTTGAAGATTCGGTAAAATACTCTAAAAGGCTTGAGGAGAGCAAAAACCGCACTTCCCTTGCCGATGCGGTCCTCAATGCGGAAGGAACATTGGGAGGGATACCGGTTATTATTTCTGCTATGGAATTCGGTTTCATGGGAGGGAGCATGGGTTCTATTGTGGGAGAGAAAATCACACGAGCCGCAGAAAAGGTCCTCAGAGAGAGGTTGTCGCTGATCATTGTTTCATGTTCTGGAGGAGCAAGGATGCAAGAAGGTGCTCTTTCTTTGATGCAGCTTATGAAGACAAGTTCGGCAGTAGCCAAGCTTAATGAGGCTGGATTGCCATTTATTTCAGTTCTAACTGACCCGACAACAGGCGGTGTGACAGCCAGCTTTGCCATGCTGGGTGATATCAATATTGCCGAGCCAAATGCGCTTATTGGTTTTGCCGGCCCTCGAGTAATTGAACAAACAATTAAAGAGAAACTCCCCAAGGGATTCCAGAGCTCGGAATTTCTTCTCCGTCACGGCATGCTTGATGATATAGTAGAAAGAAAAAATCTGCGTCCTTATCTCATTAGAGCCTTGCGGCTCTTACTTAATCGTCCTCAATGAATTACGAGGAATGCCTGAGATACCTTGAAAATATTCAAAAACTGGGTATCAAGTTTGGATTAGATAACGTAAGGACAATCCTGGATTCCGTGGACAATCCTCACCAAAAATACCCTTCTCTTTTAGTGGCAGGAACAAACGGGAAAGGCTCAGTCTGCGCCATGCTCACCCAAATTTTGACACTCCACAATTTTCGAGTTGGTCTTTTCACCTCTCCCCATCTTGTTCGTGTAGAAGAGAGGATAAGGATTGGGAAAAAGCTGATTTCCGTTCAAAGTTTTTGTCTAATCCTTACCCTGCTGAGAGAAAAGATTGAAGACCTAATCGCCTCGAAGGTTCTGCTTTCACCGCCGACCTATTTTGAGATGCTGACGTGTTTGGGATTCATCTATTTTAAAGAGCAAAAGGTGGATATAGCTGTTTTGGAAGTCGGGATGGGCGGAAGATTTGATGCCACCAATGTAGCCGATCCTTTGGTGACTGTTATCACAACAATTTCTCCCGAACATCAGGAATTTCTAGGGGAAAGCTTAGAGCAAATCGCTTTTGAAAAAGCGGGAATCATAAGACGCAGCGTTCCAGTGATTTGCGGAGTGGAAGAAAGAAAAGCTTTTTTGACCATAAAGAAAAGAGCAAAAGAGCTTCAAGCTCCATTTTTTGGCGTCTTCGAGAAACAGAGAAGCTTTCTTCCCTTGAAGAGCAAGAATGACTTTTCGTTTGAATACAGATCAGAGAAAGAGAGATACGATTTCTCCTCTGCTCTTTGCGGTCTTCACCAAGGGAAAAATGCAACAATGGCCATTGTTGCTGCAGAAAAGCTCAGTAAAAGTTGGAAAAGTCTGGAGAAAGCAAAGATCATACAGGGAATAGAGAAATGTCAATGGGAGGGTCGTTTAGAAGTCATCTCTCACAATCCTCTCATCATTTTAGATGGGGCTCACAATGAAGAAGGGGCTAAAGCCTTGAGAAGCTATGTCCGTGATTTTATTTCCTCTCCCTTGATCCTTGTATTTGCTATGATGCGAGATAAAAAGATAAAGAAAATTGCTGATATCCTCTTTCCACTCGCCAAAAAAATTATTCTTACACGTTTTCCTTATTTCAGAGCAGCTTCTCCAGAGGAAATTAAGGCAAAAACTCTAAGATTTGAAAATCAAATCCTCTTAGAATCCAACCCAAAAAA
>JAUWYH010000009.1 GCA_030615975.1 Candidatus Aminicenantota bacterium | reverse complement strand
AGCTTCGGTATAGCTTTCAATGGCTTCATCAAAGTTTTTCAATTTTTCATGTATCGTCCCTTTAAGATTATGAGCCATAGCCATCTTTTTGTTTAATTCTAGTGCCTTTTGAACATACTCTAAGGCTTCATCTAATTTCTCTTTATCTAAGTATAGTTTTGCCAGATTATAATAGGAATTTTCTCTTGAATTGTAATTCTTATCAGCTGTAGCTATTATGAATTCCCGTTCGGCTTTATCGATGAATCCCATTTCTTGATAGACCATTCCAAGGTTGTTTCGTGCTTCAGAAAATGTTGGATTGATCGCCAGACTTTTTTGGAGATATTTTGTAGATTCCTGTGGATTTCCTTTCATGAAATATGCCAAACCAAGTGCGTTAAGGGCCAGATAGTAATTAGGACTGAGTGAAAGAGACATGTTGAGGTATCTGATTGCTTCGTCTATATCACCACGGTTTAGATGGACAAGACCTAAGTTATACTGGTGACGTGGGTCTTTATTCCTGGCTTCTTCAATTTTTTTCTGGGGAGAAACGCAAAAAATCAAGTACATTGTGATAAAAGCGATTAAGATCAATTTATATCTCATGATTTTCCCCTTCCCATTTAGTATTCCTCTTTTAGCTTTCTAGACATCAAATCTTGAAGGGCTCTTTTTGGGTTTTTGTTCTTATAGAGGACTTGATAGACCTGCTCAGAGATAGGCATTTCCACTTCTTCTCTCTTCGCTAATTGTCGGGCAGAAAGAGTTGTTGAGATTCCTTCTGCTACCATTTTCATGCTAGAAACAATCTCAGCCAAGGTTTTTTCTTTACCTAATTGATAGCCAACATAGCGGTTCCGACTCAGCTTCCCAGTACAGGTAAGAACGAGGTCTCCGATTCCAGCTAACCCAGAAAACGTTTCCATTCTAGCTCCTAATTTTATTCCTAATCTTTTTATTTCAGATATTCCTCTTGTTACTAAAGCGGCGTTTGAATTGTTTCCAAACTCGAGAGAATCCGAAATTCCCGCAGCTATCGCGATGACATTCTTCAGAGCCCCCCCAAGCTCCACTCCGATTATATCCTTGCTTGTATAAACTCGGAAACTCACACTTGAGATTAGATGTTGAATTTTTTTTGCAAGGTTTAAATCTTTTGATGCAACAACAACTGCGGTGGGATGGTTTTGGACAACTTCTAAGGCAAAACTCGGGCCAGAAAGAGCAGCAATGCGGGGAGTAAACAGAGGAGAAAAAACCTCCTCCATCACTTCACTCATCCTTTTAAGAGAATTTTTTTCTATTCCTTTTGTTAAGCTTACGATGATTTGGGCAGAGGAAAGGGAGGGAGCAAGCTGTTCATAAATTCTTCGGGAGAATTTAGAGGGTACTGCAATAAAAACGATTTCGGTTGAGCTGGCGGCTTTTTTTATATCATGAAAAAAGGAAACTGGAGGAGGAAACAAAAAGCCAGGTAAGAAAGCTGTGTTCTCCCTGTTTCGGATTGTTTCTTCATAAACATCATGCTCTCTTATCCAGAGCTGAGTTTCAATATTCAAACGGCCAAGATGAAGAGCAAAAACACTTCCCCACGTTCCACCCCCGATGACACTTGCTTTCATTTGATCTTCTCTCCTATTTTCCTTTCAGTCCCTTTAATAAGACGTTTGATATTTCCCCAGTGCCTGAGAACAATCAGAAGGAAGATGGCAAGGCTTAATCCAATGATTTCGACTTTTCCTTTGAATAGATAGATAAAAAAAGGAAAGCTAGACGCAGCCAAGATAGAAGCTAAAGAAGCATAACGGGTGAAAACCACAACAAGGATGAAGACAACAAGACCTAAAACAAAAGGCTTAAATGCAAGAATCGAAAACACTCCTGCAGCTGTTGCCACTCCTTTTCCTCCTTTAAATTTAAGGTAGATAGGGAAGCAGTGGCCTGCGACAGATAAAAATGCACAAATGACTGCAAAGAATATGTTTTCGAAAATTTTTAAGGCAAAAAAAACAGGAACAAAACCTTTAAGAATATCTAAAACAGATACAGGAAGAGCATATTTCCACCCTTTGATTCTGAGTACATTGGTTGCCCCTGTGGCTCCACTTCCATAGTTTCGGATATCTTTTCTTTCACTGATAAATAATAGGATGTATCCTATTGGGATGGAACCCAGAAGGTAAGAAAATAAGGCATAAAGGATCTTCATTTTAATTCAAATTCAGAGAGCGCTTTGTATTCGGCTCCTGTAGGTTTGAGAATGCTTTGGAGGAAGGTGATTTTTTTTACCAGCATTTCTCCAAAGCTTGCTTCCCTTTCTTTCTCGAGTTGAGAAAGGACTCCTCCAAGATAAGAATGAGCTTTGACTCGCCCGATAGTAAGATGAGGATGGAATTTCCTCTTTTCTTTTTCAAAGCCTATTTTTTCCAGTTCTTCTTCTATTTGAGCCTGTAGGGTTTTTAGGCTTTTGGTTTCTTCGATTCCCACCCAAAGGACTCTTGGATTTTTCTTTCCCGGAGGGAAACTCCCTGTTCCTATAAGGCGGAGAGGGAAAGGATTGTATTTTTCCGAGATTTCCTTTAAGATCGATTCGATTTCTGGAATTTTTTCTTTTCCAATTTCTCCTAGAAATTTCAGTGTCAAGTGCATCCCTTCCTTCTTCACCCATTTAATGCCTTTACTGACTTTATTCAGTTCATGGAGAAGGAAAAAGAGTTTTTTCTTAATTCCTTCCTCAAGGTCTATAGCGATAAAAGTCCTCATCTTTTCTCCCATTATATTTTAATTTTTAAAAGATGTCTTCGGGCCATATCCAGAGCTTTCTGACTGGATTGAAATTTTATTGCCTCTCTTTTACCTAAAAAGAGATTTTTCGAAACTTCGGATCCCTCCTCCCAGGCTAAAGCAACATAGACAAGGCCTACTGGCTTTTCTTGGGTTCCTCCTGTAGGCCCAGCGATACCAGTTATGGCCACACCTAAGTTCGAATGAGCTTTTCTTCTTACTCCTATAGCCATAACTTGAGCCACTTCCAAGCTAACAGCTCCATGTTTTTTTATGAGATCAGGAGGAACATCCAGGAGGTTTGTCTTTGCCTTATTACTGTAAGCTACTACACCCTGAATAAAATAATCCGAACTTCCTGGGACATTTGTGAGGCGATGGGCAAGGAAACCGCCTGTACAGGATTCAGCAACAGCCAGATTTTTCTTATTGATTCTTAACAACTTCCCTACAACATCTTCAAGTTCCTCACCCGATGTGGAAAAGACATAATCTTGAAGTTTCTGAAGGATCGTTTTTTTTAATTTGTTTAGGTTCTTTTCTGCCTCATCCTGACTTTTTTTTGACCGAGCGCTGATGTGGATTTCAATTTGACCAGGATAAGCAAGAGTTGTGAGTTTGAGAGATGGGACTTTAGGATATAGCTTGGAGATGAGACTCTCTATCTTTGACTCAGTTAATCCAGTCGATTTCAGTACACTGTGTGCTGTGTATTCAGTTCTGAGTTTTTGAAGCAGTGGCCAAACAGATCTCTCGAACATAGGTTTGAGTTCTTGAGGGGGGCCTGGGAGGAGAATGATTATCTTTGATCTTTCCTCAAGCCAAAGTCCAGGCGCAGTCCCATTTCTGTTTTCAAGAACCTCTGCTCCCTCAATAACGTAAGCCTGCTTCTTGTTGACAGCAGGCATTTTAAATCCTCTGCAATTAAATCTTTCTTCTATTTTTTGCAGTATTTCTTCTTTGAAGAGGAGCTTTCGGTGAAGAACTTGAGCAAAAGCCTCTCGTGTTATATCGTCGCGCGTCGGTCCGAGACCTCCGATTGCGATTAGGAAATTTGCCCGGGATAAAGCCTCTTTAATACAAAGAGTAAGGTCATCCCAATCATCGCCTACTATTGTTTTAAAGGATATCCCCATTCCCAATTCATTCAGGCGCTGGGTGAGATAGAGGGAATTTGTGTCCTGGAAATGGGGAGTGAGAAGTTCTGAGCCTACAGCCATAATTTCTGCCCGAAGATCTTTTTTGTTTTTCATTTCAAAAGAAAGTAAATGTTGAAAATAATTCCTGCATAGAGGGCAGCCACAATATCATCGAGCATTATTCCCCATCCTTTTGGAAATGTTTCAACTTTTTTTATGGGGAAAGGCTTGATTATATCAAAGAAACGGAATAGGAGAAAGCTCAGAAGTAGAGGAAACCATGAGGAGCTCAACTGAAAGAGAGCAAGAAATTGGCCTGAAGCTTCATCAATCACTATCTTTCGTGGATCTTTCTTGTTTAATTCTGAGGAAAATTTAGAGGATGTGAGTGTTCCTATTAAAAAGAGAATGAGGAAAATGAGAAGATAAACAGGCCAGGAAATTCTATAGAGAATAAATTTATAGATCAAAACTACAATAAAACTTGTCAGAGTGCCAGGAGCTAGAGGAAAATATCCGACTCCAAAGAATGTTGCGATTATTTTTGAGATAATTTTCATCCGATAATTTTTCCGTATAAATCATATATATCATGAGCTGTGATTTCAACTTTTTGAATTGTGTTCACCACTCTAGCCAATGAATGAGGGGAACTGAGGAAAATAGCGCCATCCACTTCAGGAGCCTGGAACTGAGCCCGGCCGATGAGTTGACTGGGATCTTTTCTCAAGGTTCCTTCAATCAGAGTTTCTATTTTTTTGTTCAAGTATTTATTGTTTGTTTGATAAGATATTTCAGCTTGAATTTCCATTATTCTTTTTTTTCTTCTTTTTTTCACGCTTTCTTTTACAATATCTCCAAGGCCAAAACAGCTCGTTCCTTCTTCTAGGGAATATGTAAAAACACCTAAATGATCGAATCTTGCTTCCCAGACAAACCTCTTCAAGTCTTCGAATTCTTTTATGCCTTCACCCGGAAATCCAACAACAAGAGAGGTGCGGAGAGCTATATCAGGAATTTTCTTTCTGATTTTCTGAATGAGTTTCAAAGCCCTATTTCCGTCCATTCCTCTTTTCATACTTCTTATGATTTGAGGATCAGAATGCTGGAATGGGAGATCAAGATAGGAGCATATCTTCTTATCTTGCATGATTTCTAAAAGAGAATCGCTGATTTCCTCAGGATAGCCATAAAGGACTCGAATCCACTCAATCTCCTGGATTTTTAAAAGTTCTCTGAGGAGAAATGTCAAACCATCTTCTAAACCTTTATCCCGGCCAAAACAGGTTGAATCCTGGGAGATGAGGTTGATTTCCTTGACACCTTTGGCAGCAAGACCTTCCACTTCCTGGATAATGGAAGAGGGAGTTCGTGATTGGTAGGGCCCCTTTATTAAAGGAATAGCACAGAAAGAACATTGATGAGAGCATCCTTCGGAGATTTTGACATAGGTCCAGACTGGTGGAGTGGAAATATGGCGGGGGCTTGTGTGATCATAAAGAAAACAATTATTGGATGTTTGAAAAGCCTCTTCCTCGACGGCCTGGACAATCTTGTGGAAATCACTTACTCCCAACCAGATGTCT
This sequence comes from Candidatus Aminicenantota bacterium, assembly GCA_030615975.1. Taxonomy (GTDB): domain Bacteria; phylum Acidobacteriota; class Aminicenantia; order Aminicenantales; family Aminicenantaceae; genus JAUWYH01. Next base: position 12,058 of record JAUWYH010000009.1, on the reverse strand, counting down.
ATTTCTGGAAATTTTTTCTTAAGAGAATCTCTAAATCTTTCAACGTAGCACCCCGCAGCAATTATTTTTTTCCCATTCTCTTTTCTTTTAAGAGAAACAGCCTTTTTTAAGGCCATAAAAGCTTCTTCTTTGGCGGGCTGAATGAAGCCACAGGTGTTGAGAATGATAATATCGGCTTCTTCAGGCTTTGTGACGAAATTATATCCTGCTTGATCGAGATATCCCAGCATGACCTCGCTATCGACAAGGTTTTTTGCACAGCCGAGTGTAATGAGCGCTACTTTTTTCATGTTAAATAAATTGTAAATAGTAAAGAGTGAAGAGTAAAGAGTAAAAGAGTAATTATGGATAAATTTTGTAGATAAGGCGAGGAAAAGGGATGGTCTCTCTGATGTGCTTTATTTTGCAAATCCAGGCGAGCATTCTTTCAATGCCAAGTCCGAATCCAGAGTGAGGGACTGAACCGAATTTTCTTAGATCAAAGTACCATTCATAAGCTTCTCGGGGAAGATTGTATTCTTTTATCTTTTCCTCGAGAAGACTCAGGTCATGAATGCGCTGTCCACCTCCGATGATTTCACCATATCCTTCCGAAGCGAGCACATCGATCCCAAGAACTAAATCTGGCCTTTCAGGAGCAGGCTGCATGTAAAAAGCTTTGATTTTTGCAGGGAAATGGGTTATACATACCGGTCTTTCGAATAATTCAGAAATAAGAGTTTCCTCTGGTGCCCCAAAATCATCCCCCCATTCCATTTTTGAACCTTTTTCCTTGAGCCTCTTAATGGCTTCATCGTAAGTGATACAGGGGAAAGGCTTTTTAATGCTTTCTAAAGGTTTTGTGTCCCTTTCAAGAATATCGAGTTCTATTTTTTTCCTATCTAAGACTCGCTCTATGATAGAGATGATAAGATCTTCGCCTAACTTAATCATATCCTCTAAAGTGGCGAAAGCAACTTCAGGTTCGACCATCCAAAATTCGATAAGATGTTTTCTTGTTTTAGATTTTTCAGCTCGGAAGGTTGGCCCAAAGCAGTACACTTTTCCGAAAGCCATGGCCGTGGCTTCGTTGTAGAGCTGGCCACTCTGGCTTAAGTAAGCTTTTTGGTCAAAATACTCTGTTTCAAAGAGGGTGGTAGTTCCTTCGCAGGCGCTTGGAGTTAGGATAGGTGTATCCATAAGACGGAAACCTCTTCCATCAAAAAAGTCTCTTATAGCCTTGATAAGTTCAACTCTGATTTGAAGAATAGCATGCTGTTTTTGGGAGCGAAGCCAGAGATGGCGGTGCTCCATTAGGAAAGGAATGCCATGGGATTTAGGAGTTATGGGATAGTCTTTAGCCAATTGAAGAATTTCTATTTCTTTAATAGTCAATTCAAATCCTCCAGGGGCTCTTTTGTCTTCGCGCACGCAACCCCGAAGAATTAGGGAAGACTCTTGAGTGAGAACATCAAATTTCTCAAATAGAGGGCTGTCTTTTTCAGTGCTAAAAATCGTTCCTTGCAAAATTCCAGTGCCATCCCTGACAACAAGAAACCGAACTTTGCCGCTTGATCTCTTGTTAAAAACCCATCCTCTGATTTCAACTTCTTGATCTTTGTAAATGGAAATATCTTCAATATAAACCCATTTCATAATGCCAAGATTATAAAAAATAAAAGAATGAAGGTCAATCTAGCTTGAAAAAACTCAATAAAGAGAATAGACTGAATGGAGCGAAAAAAAAGAGAAGAAAGAATCTAGGTCAGGATGGTGGAGGCAGAACCTTTTTCTCCAGTAAAACTTATATGTGGGGTTATTTCATCGCAGGGGGAAGGATTCAGAAGGGCAGAGGAAATGCTTGTTCATCTTTATGGTCTGATAGATTTAATTAGTCCCCTCATTAAGTTTAATTTCACAGATTATTATGAAAAGCAGATGGGTAAAAATTTGAAGAGAAAAATTTTGAGTTTTACTCGTTTAATTTCGCCAGAGAGCTTAAGCGAGATAAAGCTTCAAACCAATGAATTAGAAGAAGAAATAAGAAGAGAAATGAAAGCCAGCCAGAGAGTTGTGAATCTTGATCCTGGCTATTTGGCTCCCTCTGCTTTAATCATGGCTACTGCAAAAAATTTTGCTCACCGAATTCCACTTCAGCACGGAATTTATGCCCATTTAGAGCTGTTATTTACCAAAAAAGAAGCAAGGACTTTGAGCTGGACTTATCCTGACTATAAAACAGAAGAATACCAAAGATTTTTTATGGAAATTAGGAAAGTCTATCTTTCGCAATTAGCCTGAATAATTCATAAAAACTGCTGATACCATTATCTGTTTTCAAAAATATCAGCTTTTTAGCATGATTATTCACGAGATCATGAGAATCACTTTATTTAATGGCTTTTCTTTTATTCTCCAATGGTTTGAATCTTATTTCTTCTGGCGTATGTATCCAAGATAATTCTTAATAGCCGAATCCTTTCCCAGAAGAGTTTGGACGGAGTAAGAAGAAGAGATAATTTCCTTATCAAGAGGGTCGAGAATGGCTGCATCCAATCCCTTTTGGATGGCGAGGATAAGGAATGTTCTGTTCAAGAGTTTTCTTCGGGGAAGACCGAAGGAGATATTGCTTATGCCAGCTATTGTTTTCACTTCAGGCAAATTTTTCTTTATTTTTTGAAGAGACTCCATGAAAAGCTTTCCTGCTCTTGAGTCGGTTCCAACGGGACGAACAAGGGGATCGACGAAAATATCTTCAACATTTATTCCCTCCTTACATAGGAGAGAAAGCATTTTTTCTGCGATCGCAAGCGCTTGGTCAGAACTCTGGGGAATTCCGCGGTCATCAAGACAGAGGATGATAACTCGAGGCTGATATTTTTTGATGAGCGGAAGAAAAGCTTTGATTCTTCTGTTCTCGCCGCTTAAGGAGTTTAGAAGAGCTTTTCCTTTATGAATTTTTAGCCCTTCCTCCATGGCCTCAGAATTGGGCGTGTCAATGGAGAGTGGTATTGCCAGCTTTTTTTGAAGAAGTGGTATAGCCCATTTTAGCCTGGAGACTTCTTGCTCTAAAAGGGTTGCGGCATTGAGATCTATATAGTTTGCTCCTGCTCTTTCTTGTTTTAAAGCTTCATCCAGGAGATATTTCTCATATTTTCGATTTAGGGCTTGAAAAACAGGTGTTCGGCTTGAATTCAGCCTCTCACCGACGATAATCATTGTAGCCTGTTAGTGAAATCGGATCGTTCGGGGAACGATCCCTACATTTCACGATTTATGCTTTTCCATCCCGATCTTTCGTTTGTCGTTTTGGGCTTTGATTTTTTCCTTTACCGTCTTATGTTTACTGTTTTATTTCTTGTGCTCTCCGCCTATCAGTCTTCCTCAATCTCAAACGAGGAAATTTGTCTTAATTTTTCCACAATTTCGGGAAGCTCGCTTAAGACGATATCGATATCTTCTTCTGTGTTGAATCTTCCCAGAGACATCCTTATCGAGGATCGAGCGATTTCAGGCCGAAGGCCAATGGCACTCAGAACATGAGACTCTTCCTCGGCTCCTTCGCTACAGGCAGAACCTGTTGAAACATAAATTTCTTTTGTAGCCAGAGCAAGAAGAATGGCTTCAGCCTCAAGACCAAGAAAGGAAAAATTCAGCGTTCCTTTGATCCTCTTCTTCTCATGTCCGTTAAATTTCACTTTGGGAATCTTCTCTTCAACTCCTCTTTTCAAGCTTTTTGACAGTTTCTCTATTCTTTTTTTATCTTTATATCCTCTTTCTTTTATAACTCGGACAGCTTCACCGAAGCCAACAATCCCGATAGTGTTTTCTGTCCCGGCTCGCATTTCTCTTTCCTGGTGTCCACCATAGATAAGAGGTGATATTTTTGTTCCCTTTCGGATGTAAAGGGCTCCAACTCCTTTTGGCCCGTAAATTTTATGAGCGGAAATCGAGAGGAGATCAACCCCTAAAGCGTTAACATCGACATCGATTTTACCAAATGATTGGACTGCATCGGTATGAATCAGAACGCCTTTTTCTTTTGCAATTTTGCTCACGGTTTCAATAGGTTGAATTGTTCCCAACTCATTGTTGGCAAACATGATTGAAATAAGCGCTGTTTGGGGTGTTATAGCCTCTTTGAGAAATTCGAGATCAATCATTCCATGTTCATCTACAGGGACATAGCTGACTTTAACTCCTTTCTGTTCAAGGAAATTGGCTGTCTGAATAACAGCTGGATGTTCGATTGCAGATGTGATCATTTCGTTTTTCTCTGGAAAGGCATTGAGAACACCACGAATAGCAAAATTATCCGCCTCTGTTCCAGAACCAGTAAAAACAATCTCTGATCTGCTTGCTCCTAAAGCTTTGGCAATGATTTCGCGGGCTTCATTGATGATATCTTTAACTTCTCTTCCTATGGGGTAAAGAGAGGAAGGATTTCCAAAGTGCTCTTTTAGGAACTCAGACATCTTTTCTGCAACAGCCGGATCTAATGGAGTTGTCGCATTATTATCCAAATACACCATTCAATAGCCTCTATTTTTTTTATTCATCCAGAGGATTTAGAACCAGACCGGATTTAAGCTTAGGGAAAAAGTCGGTTGATTTCTGCGGCATCAGTTCTCCTTTTTCCACAACCTCCCTAATTTGATTCAAAGAAGTTGAGTTGAGGAGAAAAATCATCTGGAATTCTCCAGCCATTACTTTCTTGAGTCCTTGCTCAAGATTCCTGATATAGCTTACATTGTTTTCCAGGGAGAATAGAGAAGAAGAAAGGGGTTCGAGCTTGTCAATAATTAGAGAATGAAGAATGGCTACATCTAAACGTTTCCACTCTTTAGACTTTCCTTCATTTATCTCTTTATCGAGTATATCTTCGGATTTAAGACGAAAGATGAAGAATTTCTTAAAGTAAGATACAAAAGCGGCAAAGGTATGGATCTCGCTATTCACTTGGTTCTGGACTTCTTCTAAAGCGGTCTTATCTATAGGATCTGAAGAGCTTAATTCAGATATGTCAAAATAAGAAGATAAAATTTCTTTGAAGCTTTCTTCTCTAAGCTTATCCAGTCCTTTCACAAGCCTGTAAGTGGGAAGAATCACCAATCCTGGATCATCAAGGTTGAAGAGAGTCATCATGATGTAATTGAATGGTTCATCACCTTTGACATCTTTATTCTGGGTGAGTTTTTCCTTTTTATAGTTAAGTGAGGTTTCATACCGGTGATGCCCATCAGCAATGATCAGAACCTTATCAGCCATGGCTTGTTGAATGCTTTGGATTGCTTCTTTGTCTTTAATTATCCACAATCGATGCTTGAAATTGTCTTCGTCTTGAACTTCAGCACCAAGCTCGGCTAGTTTGAGAGCGTCTTCGACAGCCCGAGATGCCCTCTGATCATCATCTTTATAAAGCAATAAGATTTGACCTGTATTTGTGTTTGTGGCTCGCAAAAGATTCAATCTGTCTACTTTATATTTAGGAAAAGTCTTTTCATGAGGAAGAACCTTTTTTGATGAGAACTCTTCCAGTTTAACTCTAGCGATGAGACCTATTCTTCTCTTTTGCTCTTCATAGACTTCGAATTCCTGCTCATAAAGGTAAAGAGCCTCTTGTTCTTCTCTTGCGAGAATTCCCGCTTTCTCCCATTCATCCAGATAAAGATTGGCTCTTTTGTATTTATTTTTTTCTGGATGTTCAGGATCGTCATCTTTTCCAAGGATAACACGGACGATGCTATAAGGATTTCTTTGATAATATTCTTCTTGAAGAGGAGGAGGAATCCGGTCATAAGGTTCGGTGATGACTTCCTCCAATTTTATTTTTTTGGTGTTATATCTTAACCCTCGAAAAGGTTGAATATCAGCCATTTTACCTCCATTTCTATCCATTACATCAAGCTAATCTCTCTTTTAAAATCTTCACAACTTCCATGCCTGCCCTTTTTTGGCCTTCTTTTGCTGCAGCGCCGATATGAGGTGTAACAATAACATTCGGATGGTCGATCAAGGAGAAATCATCTGGGGGTTCTTTCTCTAATACGTCTATAGCGACTGCTCTGACTTTTCCGGATTCAAGAGCTTTCAAAAGTGCCTTTTCATCAACAATACCGCCGCGAGAAGCATTGATTATGATGATACCATCCTTCATTTTTTCGAATTCTTCTTCACTTATCAGATGCTTTGTCTTTTCAGTTAAAGGTAAATGAAAAGAGATAATGTCTGCCTGGGCGAGAAGTTCATCAAGGGGAACTTGTATCATATCAAGGTCAGTCTCTATCTGAATAATGTCATAAGCAATGACCTTCATTCCGAAAGCAAGAGCACGTCGGGCGACTTCCTGTCCAATCCTTCCTGCGCCAATAATTCCGAGTGTCTTCTCGAAGAGCTCTGTTCCTGAGAAGAGTTTCTTTTCCCATTTGTGGGCCTTCATCGAAAGATTCGCTTTGCCATGGTTGCGGACAGAAGCTAACATCAATCCAAAAGTATGTTCCGCAACCGATATGGTGGTTGCAGCAGGGGTGTTGGCTACCTGAATTCCTTTCTCTTCAGCAGCCTTGACGTCAATGTTATCCAGGCCAATTCCAGCTCTGACTATAAGCTCTAAATTAGATGCCGCGTCGATGACATTCTTTGTGACTTTAGTAGCGCCTCTGACCACCGCGGCATGAAATTCGGGAATTGTTTTGACCAATTCGGTTTCATCCATTCCTGTTTTTAAGGTGACGTCGAAATTTGGGGCTGCCTTGAGCTCTTCAAGGGCCTCAGGATTTAAAGCGTCTGCAATTAATATTTTTTTCATTCCCAATTCTCCTTTAAGATGGTTTCAGCTGCCTTTATGGAGCTTCCTCTTTCAAAATCAAAACCTAATTCAGATAGTGTCATTTCAAGAGCTGTGAGAGCTATTATGATATCAAAGCCTCCCATGTATCCCAGATGAGCAATCCTAAAAATTTTCCCTTTGTAGGGATCCTGGCCGCCAGCAATATAAGCTCTATATTTTCCCTGCATGGTTTTTACGAGTTTCAAGCCGTCAATCCCTTCAGGGACTTTGACGGCAGTCAAGATGTTTCCGGGTCTTTTAGAAAGAAGCTTTAAGCCAAGGGCTTTCACTCCATCACGGGTTGCGTCGCCAAGAATTCGATGATGTTCGAAGAGCTTTTCAAGGCCTAAATTTTTAATAATATCGAGAGCATTCTTCTGTTGGATGATGAGAGAAATGGCTGGAGTGTAAGGAGTGGTGCTTTTTTTTAGGTTTTTTCTGTATTGTTTGGCATCGAAATAGAATTTTGGCAATGTAGATTTTTCCACTAAGTTCCAGGCCTTGAGGCTAAAGGAGATATAAGCAAGGCCTGGGGGGATCATGAAGGATTTTTGGGATCCTGCTACCATGATGTCTACATTCCATTCGTCCATTGGACAGGGTGTGGCTCCTAAGCCTGAAATACCATCAACGACAAGAATCGCATCTGACTCTGTTAAGACTTCTCCATATCCCTGAATATCATAGATGGTTCCTGAAGATGTCTCAGATAGGGTTGCAAAAACTGCTTTTGTTTCAGGGTTGGCTTTTAACTCTTCTGCAAGTTGTTCCTTGGTGAATGGATCACCCCATTCCAGAACAATCTCTCTAACATCTACTCCATAGGCTCGGCAGATTTTGCCCCATCTTTCTCCGAATTTTCCTCCGTTGATGTTAATCACTTTATCGCCTGGACAAAGGATGTTAGCGACAGCTGTTTCCATCGCTCCTGTTCCGGATGAGGTTAAAACGAAAACGTCTTGTTCTGTTTCGAATACGTATTTCAGTCCTTCTGATACTTTCATGAATATATCGGAAAATTCAGGAGTTCGGTGATGGATAATGGGTTCAGCAGCAGCAGAGAGTACGTTATCCGGAACAGGGGTAGGACCAGGGGAAAGAAGATAGTATTTTTTTATCATATAAATCCTCCTTTTATGTATAAATTATATATTTCCGAAACTCGGACTTTTATTTGCTTTCTAGCTTTTGTTATTAAATATCAACTTGATTTAGACTTTTTAAACTAACAGAATTTAGTGAAACAGTCAATCAGTCACAGCCTGTTCCCATTATATGGGCTATTCTTGGAGCAGCCGTATTTGTAGCTTTTCTTAATCTTATCTCAAGAGGAAGTAAATAAGGCAGTCTGCTTTCAGCTAAATTTAGACCCAACTCTATTGTATAACGAGCTTACCATCCTAAATATGCGTCCGGCAGGCCTCTGCTTAAGCTTAATGGCCTGAAAACGGCAGACTTCATGGCAGCACATGCAGTGGATGCAAAGGCTTTTATCTATCCATGCAGTGTTTCTATCAAGCTTTGCAGCTCCAAGGGGACATATGCTGATGCATTCCATACACACTGTGCATTTATCTATTTTAACTTTGGGGATTAAAATCAATTGGTCTTGGAAGTAGGCATGAAGGAAGGAGGGAATTTTTCTCTGAAGAAGACCTATGGCAATGGCTGAATGCTTGAAATTTTTAGCTTCTACTTCATGAATCTTTTCGCCTACGACTTCAATCTCTTCGATTTTGGCTGTTCCGAGTCCTCTTTTGTGGGCATTTTGAGTTGTGTAAATATCCATAGGGTTAAAACCGGTAATTTTTGTTGCAACAGCGTCTAAAGCCACAGCATTTTTGCTGGCCAGAATGACACCTACCGTTCTGGGATTTCCTGCTGATGGCCCTTCGCCTTCCATGGCGACCACGGCATCCATGATGGTGAGGTGAGGAGGCGCACAAGAGAAGATATCCACAAGCATCTGACTGAAAATCTCGGTTTTAGAGTATTGACGATGGTATTTGAGACGGAGCCCAGAAGGAATTATACCGAACATATTCTTTATGGCTCCTGTGAATATTGTAAAAGAATGTGTCTTTAATTTAGGCAGATTGAGGATGAAATCTGATTCGAGAACCAGGGGAGAAATGTAGATCTTTTTTAAGATTTGTCCATGACAGATGACTTCTTTGAATCCTATTTCTTTTAAGTTAACCAAGGGAACTTCCAATTCCTTGCATACTTGGCGATAGCCTGAGAGAATAAAGCCATCCTTTTGTTTCGATTGGATATCATCTCCCACGGTAATTTTAAGATTGAATTCTTTCAAAAGCCGCAGAACTTCCTTTGTAAAAGCAGGATGGGTGACTATAGCACTCTCAGGAGAGGAAGGAGGAGAGAGATGATTTATTTTTACAAAGACCTTGGCATGCGGCTTTACGATCTTTTCTAAGCCACCAAGAAGATCTACGCTTTTCTTAACAGCTTGGTAGACATTTTTGCTTTCATAATCTCTAAGTTTTACCAAGGAAACTTTCGTTTTATGCATCTTCTTTTCATATTATAAGCACTAAAAGGCAAAACTCAAAATTTGAGAATTAAATAAATGGACTTTTTCCCAAAGTGATGTGATTGAATGTTATCGTGAGCCTGTACTTGAGTTTTGTGATGAGGTATCATGAATCATATATGTGCGCCTGTAGCTCAGGGGATAGAGCGACGGACTCCGGATCCGTAGGTCGCAGGTTCGAATCCTGTCAGGCGTGCCAGCTTTTCCCTGAAAATCAACAACTTAGAGGAGTTTTATATTCAATAGGATTTCTCTGTTTTCCATCATTTTCAACCTAAATATGGCACAAAAGTGGCACAAAATTGGCACAAGAAAGGTAGAGATTGAGAGCATCGGATTGTGAATCCGAAGGTGAGGTGAGCGAGGGATCTTGAACCCCCAACCTCTGGATTCGAATCCCGTCAGGTGCACCATCTCTACCCCTGGAAAATCCTCATTTCCTATTACGCATTCGTATCCATAATTAAGCAGGTTTAGGCATTTTTTGTGACGTATTTGTGACATGGGGATAGGTCTATATTGATTTACACCACTCTAGGTCAATCATAGTTTGACCTGTCCAACCGTTGGACAAAATCCCCACCCGTTTCCCCCCGTGAGCCAATCATCATAAGATAACCCCCTCATTGGTATGCACTATAAAAACAAAGCATTTAATCCAGTTGACTATTTTTACATTAATTGATATTCTTTTGTCCGCTCACCGAAAGGGTTAACAGTGACTATTAAATGTTCTAAATGTCGTTTTGATAATCCTTCTGATTCCAAGTTTTGTAAGGAGTGAGGAACTAAACTCCCTGTCTCAAAATAGATCCAGAATTTGACAGCGTTCGTTCAGACCTACAGTTCAAGGCATTGCTGAAGAAAATGGGTTTGGAAAAATGATCTGGATTATTCAAATAAAATTTGGGATCAGTCAGTGACTTTTGACAAGCCGTTCTGAAATGATTCCAACTAAAATTTTTGAAATAAAGGAGGATAATAATGATTAAGAAAAAAAGAATACCTCTTATAGCAGCACTTTTATCCCTTGTTGCTCCTGGCCTTGGACAGATCTATAACAATCAAATAAAAAAAGGAATTGTCTTCTTTTTAGCTTATTTTTTATTACCATTATTAATGTTCTTCACAGGGTTACAATATCAATTCCACGGATTGATAGCTATTCTCCTCTTTTTAATTTGTTTTTGGTTGTTTATTATTGGGGATGCTTTTTTTGTAGCCGTTAAGACAAAAGAAGTCATCCTCAGGCCATACAATAAGTGGTATATCTATCTCCTCATTATTCTCCTGATCAACAGCGCTTACCTAATCCCTACATATTTTATAGCTAATATAGCGAATAAAGTTTTAGGATTTAGTCCATACAAAATTGCAACAGGAGCTATGGAGCCAACTCTATCTATCGGCGATTGTTTAATCGCAGATTTTAAATATTTCAAGAAAAACGACCTGCAAAGGGGGGATTTAGTAATATTCCAATATCCCGAAGACCCCGCTAAGGATTTTATCAAAAGGCTTATTGCCCTAGAAGGCGAAAAAATCGAGATCAAAAATAAGCAGATTTACATAAACGATGAAGCCATTCCAGAAAGCTATAAGGTTTATAATGATAGCCAGGTTTACACTAAGAATGGATATTATGGTTATAATGACGTCATCAGAGATAATTTTGGACCTATCGTTGTCCCTTCCGGTTACTGTTTTGTCATGGGAGATAATCGGAATAACAGTTGGGACAGTCGACACTGGGGCTCTTTGCCTCTTCACAATATAAAGGGGAAACCTCTCTATATCTATTGGGCTAAGGATAAAAGCCGAATCGGCATGAAGATTAAATAACTGGAAACAGTGGCTAATCCGGGAAAGGAAAATGAATAGAGAAAAAGAATCATTTAAGAGAAAATCCCGATTTAGAACGCTTCTCGCTAAGGGAAAGAAACTGATTGCTATTTTTGCTGCGTTGGCAGTTGATAAACATTTAGACTATAACCAAGATGAGATTATAAAGGAAGAAGATAGAAAAGATAAAGAAAAAGACGATCAAGGATAGTATAATTCAAAATAAGGTGAAAAGAGATGTTGGATTTATTAGATTTTTTATTATTTCTATTTGAAAAACGTTTTTTTAAGAAAAGAAAAAAAGAAGAAGCGAAACTTGTTTCTGATGAAACAAATAGCTCAATGTATAACCATCATGAAGAAGGGGAAATGATAAAAAAGGGATTGCCTGTCTGTGCTGGCTGCCATCGTCAGCTTGAAAAGGGTGCTATATATGAATTTAAGAAGGCCTGGTGGACTGAGTGCTACAAAACTCATGTGCTAAAAATAAAGGTGTAAATATCAAGTCTGGCGAGGCAAAAAAAGAGGAAGCCATAGAGCATAACGAGAAATTTCTCGACCTCTGGAAAGACGCTGACCCTGGTATTGCTGAGATTGAGGAAGATAAAGAAAGGGTAGCTGGGCTGAAGTAGTTGCCTTAAATCCTAGCTTTCTTGTTTCGAAAATAGACAGCTGAGCGAATTAGCGGCTATAGATGATTGGAGGGAGGGGGATTTCCTAATATTGTGACTTGATAATAGCAATTTGTCACCAATGTAATAAACGAATTCAAGATGTTGATGAAAAAAGCATATGTATTGTAAAGTGAATGTGGATGAAAACCTATCAACGTTTCCTAACACCAAACTTTAAAC
>JAUWYH010000104.1 GCA_030615975.1 Candidatus Aminicenantota bacterium | reverse complement strand
CTGATTAATAAAAAAGCCATATGGAAAAGCATCCAGTATACAAAATAATATCCCGCTTTGTTGATGTCAGGCCAGAGGAAGCTTTTACCTCTGTGCTTATGTTTTTTTATTTTTTCCTGATTACTACTCCTGCTTACATTATTAAACCCATTAGGGTATCCCTTTTCCTGGGATGGCTTTCAGCTGAAAAGCTTCCTTATGCATATCTCTTGACAGCTCTACTAATCGGTTTTGTAGTCACTTTAAACTCCAAGTTATTGCATATCATGAAGAGGCGGCTATTCATATCTCTCTCCTTAGTTTTTTTTATTACTAATTTAATCCTATTCTGGGTGCTCTTCAAAGAGCAATGGCCATGGCTTTCTATGATTTATTGGTTCTGGTCAGATATATTTCTTGCAACTTCAATCACTCAATTCTGGATTTTAGTCAATGATATTTACAATCCTCGTCAAGCAAAAAGACTGGTTGGCTTTTTTGTCAGTGGAGGGCTATTGGGAGGAATTGGAGGATCTCTTATTGCTTCTCGTCTTGCCAAAATTATCGGAACCGAAGATCTTCTTTTGATATGCCCTGTTATGCTTGTATTGTGTCTGGTCATAGTCAATCTCGTCTACAAATTGCACCTGAGAGAAAAAAGAGAAGAAGTTAGAGAACCGACGAAGCAGGAAAAACCAAAAATCGGATACACTAAGAGCTTTCGCCTCTTGATTGGAAACCGCTATTTGATGATCTTGGCCGGGATAATGGCCTCAGCTATCATTGTAACAACTTTGGTAGATTTTCAGTTCAATTCTGTGGTTGAGATTATATATACTGAAAAGGATTCAAGAACTTCTTTTTTTGGGACGTTTTTCACCTCATTGCTTATTTTTTCCTATTTGCTTCATGTCCTCTTCACCAATCGCATATTGAGAAATTTTGGAATGCGGTTTGCTCTTCTGATTGCTCCTTTCTTTTTAATAATTGGCTCGGCTTCGCTTTTTTTTGTTCCTTTGGCTTTTTTGATTTATTGGGCTGTTATGATCAAAGGAGGTGACAAAAGTCTTGCTCATTCCCTCAGTCAATCTGTCAGGGAACTGCTGTACATCCCCATTTCTCCTGATATTAAATATAAAGCTAAGGTATTCATCGATATGTTTGTCAACAAGTTTGCTAAAGGTTTTGGAGCCATTCTTATACTTTTGTTTTTTTCACTTTTGCACTTTACACTCAGGCAGATGAGCCTTATCACAATTATTTTTATCCTCATATGGGTATATCTCATTGTTTTGATTAACAGGGAATATGTCGGTATTGTGAAGGAGAAACTAAAAATAAAATGGCAAGATGCTGACAAATTAGTTTTGGAAAAGATTGATGTGGATATGACAAAATTGGTTTTCGACACAATCCACAGCAAGGAACGCAGTTCGGTTTTATACGCCATGAATCTCTTTGACCTTGTAAAAAGCAAAAATTTGAGCCCTGAACTGAAAAAGATAATCTCAAATAAGTCAGATGAGATAAGAGCGAGCTCCATGGATTCTCTTCTGGAATTGGATGGAGAGGTTTTAATCCCGGAAGCAGATGATGCTTTGGACGATGAGAGCCTTGATACTCAGGTAAAGGAAATCATGTCTCTGGACGTCTACCAGGAACTGATGAAAGAGCACATCGATAAAATCGTAAGCAAGGGAGGTAAGGAGGAAGAAATCTCAAGGATGGAGGCAGCAAAGGTTCTGGGAATGATGGATCCGAGTTTCCAAATTATCCGGAAACTAAGCAAATTGCTGAAGGATGAATCACCAGAAGTTGTCGGGTACGCTGTGGAAAGTGCAGGAAAGCTAAAAAGGAGGGAGTTCGTTCCTTATATCATTCAACAATTGAGCAAGCCCTCTACCCAGCGGATGGCCAGTAAAGCCTTGGTCGATTATGGGGTTAAGATTGTCGGCACACTAAAAGATTATTTAGGGGACCAAGAAGAAGATCTTCGTCTGCGGAAGGCCGTCCCAAACATCCTAGCCCGGATAGGCAATCAAAGAGCAGCAGACTTATTAGCCTTAGAACTAAGAAAGGAAAGTAAGGATGTAGAGGCTGAAATCATCGAATCTATGTATAAAATAAGATCGAAGAATCCTCAAATTCATTTCCAGGAAAATATAGTAGCAGATGAAATAGTCCAAAAAATAAAAAAATCTTATCTAATTTTGATAGAACTCCATGATTTAAAAAGCGATAAGAAAAAAGTGTCTTTGGTTCCAGATTTAGAAAATAATTTAGCTCGCTCCCTCAAGCAAATCTTTGAATTGCTGAGTCTTATCTATCCTCAAGAAGACATAATTAAGGCTTATCAAAATATCTGTGCGGGAACAAAAAAGGCAATAGATTATTCTGTTGAACTCCTCGATAGCATATTAAAGAAAGAGATAAAGGAATTTCTCATGCCCTTGATTGAAGATCTTCCTTTTGAGGATAAGGTTAGAAGATGCAAGAAAATGCTTAAGACTTTAGAAAAAGGCTGAATTTTCTTGAAATTTCGCTTATTTTGGGGATATAATTAGTCCAGCGAGTTAAGATGCCTAAATTATTTGTTTATCCTAAAAAGGGGGAGGAATTTCAACTTCCTTTAAAAAAAGAAAAAATATCTATCGGGCGTTCAGCCGACAATGACATCCTTGTTCCTGATCCCTTCTGTTCGGGGCAGCATGCTTTTATTTATCCATCAGAAACAGGATATGTGGTTCGAGATAACAAAAGCAAAAACGGAACCTTTCTTAACGGTGCCAAAATACAAGCCGAAACAGAACTCAAAAAAGGAGATGAAGTTCTTATAGGTTCAACGAGGATTGTCTTTGATAAGGAACTTGTGGCAAATGTTGAAGTTACAGAATCTCCTTCTTCTGCGTCAAATATCAATACCATAATGAATCTTAAAGAAGTTCTGAAAAGGCCGGATATCGATACAACCATGAAAGCCACTGCAACACCTATGGATCTGGAAAGGATTAAATCAGATCATAAAGCTTTCTCTGTACTCACTGAAGTCAGTCAAGCTCTTATCCTTCACAAGCCTATAAGCGAGCTCTTAGATCACATCATGGATCTTATCTGCGAGAGTCTTCCCATGGACAGGGGGATTCTGATGCTAAAAGAAGGCCATCCGTCTCAGCTCATTCCAAAAGTCATTCGGGTAAACAATAAGAACCTTAAGAAGCAGAAAATTCAGGTGAGTCAGAGCATAGTCAATATGGCTCTCGATAAGAATTCGTCAATTCTCACTCGTGATGCCCAGACTGATACGCGTTTCAAGTCTCAGCAAAGCATTCTTAGATCTAACATCCATTCAGCGATGTGTGTTCCTTTGTGGAATAACAAGGAAATAATAGGAATCGTTTATGCAGATCGGATACTCCAACTCGATCAATTCTCAGATAATGACCTAAGGCTGCTGACTCTTTTAGCCAATTTGGCTGCAGTAAAGATTGAAAATTCGAAGCTTTTTGAAGATGCTATCGAGAAGGAGAAGATGGAAAAAGAACTTGCCCTGGCTGCCCAGATTCAAAAAGACTTTCTTCCAAAAGAAAATCCTGAATGCGAGAATTTTGAAATCGCTGGCTCCAATATCCCTTGCCATCAAGTGGGCGGCGATTATTTTGATTATATCAACATCGATCCTTCCCGTCTGGGGATTGTCATCGCCGATGTCTCTGGAAAAGGAGTGGGTGCGTCGCTTCTTATGGCTTCCTTAAGAGCTGCTCTTCAATCAGAGGTTCACGCTCAATACAAATTAGAGAATATGGCTTGCAAGCTGAATGATTTTGTCCATCGCAGTTCTTCGCCTAATAGTTTTATAACCTTTTTTTATTGCGAGCTGAATAAAAAAAGTGGCGAATTAGGATTTATCAATGCCGGACATAATCCACCTATTATCCTGGATAAGAAAGGGAAGATTAATCGTCTGGAGAGCTGCGGATTGTGCTTGGGAATGTTTCCTTCTTCTGAATATGAAATTAAAAAAATTAGCTTGAATCCAGGAGATACGGCCCTTCTTTTTACAGATGGAATAACCGAAGGCCGGAATAAGAAGAATGAAGAATTCGAGGAGGAAAGGCTCATAAAGCTTATTCAAAAACACTCTAAACTGTCTGCCCAGAAGCTTCTGGATAAAATTCAAGAAGAAGTCAGTTCATTCACCACTGGCGTTGATCAAATGGATGATATGACCCTCATCATCATCAAAAGAGTCTCTTAAAAAGAAAAGGGGACAGGCTACTTTTTGGCACAAAAAGTTGCCTGTCCCTTTTTCTTCAGATCCTCTGAGCCACAGAATTTCTTTCTATGGGGTGAGAAAACTGAGAAAAAATTCACCTCCAAACTAAAATCCCACCCTGAAGATGCTAAATTTAACTATAAAAAAGATGATATCTTCTAATTCCAGAAAAATCTACGTAAATTTAATTATTACAACAAGATACATAATATATCATTACAAACAAAATAAGCATGGAAAATTAAAAACTGCGTAAACATTGCTTTACTGAAAATAAGAAAATATAATTGGGATCAAAATGGAACAGATAAAAATGATTAACATAGATAAAGAAGCATTGAAAAAAGTATGTCTAAAATTCAATATTAAATTAGTCGTCCTCTTTGGTTCCCACGCCTCCAAGAAAGGTTTAAAAAAAGATAGCGATTTTGATATTGGTGTATTTTGTGAAAATGGAAAAAATATAATAAAAAACGACCTTCTAATAATACAGGCGTTCATTAAAGTTTTAAATAACGACCGATTAGATTTGGTCTATTTAAACTATGCCGATCCTCTCCTGTTATCAGAAATAGCAAAAAATGGAGTTTTATTATTTCAAGATAGAAAGAGCAGATTTGCTGAGTTTAAAATTACAGCGTTAAAAAGGCATTTTGATGCGGAGAAATTTTATAGGCTCGAAGACTTGTGCCTTGAGAGATTTTTACAAAAAAGACATGTAAATGATAGATAAAAGGCTTCTTAAAAGAAAATTATCCAAACTCAAAGAATATCTAAGAGAGCTACAGCCTTTTACTAAAATTTCTCTCCAAGATTATCTGGATGATTATAAAAATAAAAGAACAGTAGAAAGGGATATTCAACTAATAGTTGAGTGCGCCACTGATATAAATACCCATATTCTTGTAGAGACACAGGAGGCACCTCCTAAAGATTATTACACCTCTTTTACTGAATTGGCAAAACTTCACATCCTACCGCATAAATTTACTTTATCAATAGCTGAAACAGCTGGTTTAAGAAATAGGCTTGTTCATGAGTATGAAGAGATTAAAGACAAAATTGTTTATAGTAATATCAAAAAAGTATTGAGCTTATATCAGGATTATATGGAGCATATTATAAAACACCTGACAAAAATTTAAGATTATTAAAATAGAATTTCGAAGCTAAATAATTCTAGATTTTAAGCGGATAGCTCTATAGAAGTTAAAAAAGCTGATTTATGGCGAAAGCAAGAATAGCTCTGGGCAAGAGGGTAGGGGCGTGTATTAGACTTTGTAATTCCTGCCTATCCTTTATTTTATATCCGATACAATCAAGAATGATGGCTTCTACTTTTTCTTGAGTAAAGGTTTGGGCGATTTTATCCCAGGTTTTTCCTTCAGTATATGGGGATTTTGCTAAGACAATAGTTTTTTCTTTTTCCCATTTTTTCTTTGTCATCTCAATTTGACTCTCTAGAGGGACCACTACTCCAAGGCTTCTAACCTCTAATACATGTCTGATCAAAAATTGAAGATAATCAAAAGGGAAGATAGCTGGGCAGGGAAATTTTGTTTTCGGAAAATCATGAGTGCATAGGATTCCCACTGCTTTTACTTCCATTCTGGTTTTCATTAAGTCGATGGCTTCGGGCAAAAGCTCGCTTATTTTCCTCTCGCTCAGTTGAACTTGGCTTCCATCTCTTAAACGAGT
>JAUWYH010000018.1 GCA_030615975.1 Candidatus Aminicenantota bacterium | reverse complement strand
CCAGCAGCTATTTGCCGCAAGGTTGCTGAAGTATCAAATCCTGGTGAAATAGAGATATGGGGCGATGGAAAACAAACTAGGTCATTTTGTTATATAGATGATTGTTTGAGAGGAACCATAATGCTTATGGAAAGCGATTATGAAGAACCTTTAAATATTGGCTCAGACAGGTTGGTTGCCATAGATGACCTTGCTGATATTGCAATTAAAATTTCTGGAAAAAAGATAGAAAAAAGATACAATACATCTGCTCCCCAAGGTGTAAGAGGTAGAAACGCAGATTTAACATTGGTTAAAAAAGTTCTGGGCTGGGAACCGAAGGTGAGTTTAGAAGAAGGACTAGAAAAAACATACAGATGGATTGAGGAACAAGTAAAGAGACACAGACAATAGCTTTTTGTAAAGATGAGGGAAGAATCTGCTAAAAATCATCCTGAAGTTTTAATACTATGTCAATTATTTTACCCTGAATTAGTTTCCACGGGTCAAACTCTAACAGAATTATGTGAAGTATTAGCGGATTTGGGAGTAAAGATAGAGGTTGTTTGTGGTCCACCAACCATAATAGATCGAAAAACAAAAATCCCTCGATATCTGGAACATAAAGGAATTAATATAAAAAGAGTCTGGGGAACGCGTTTTCCAAAACTTAGTTTCTCAGGAAAATTTTTCAATCAGGTCACATTTGCTTTAAGCGTTTTTTTTCATTTACTATTTGACTTTTCAAAAAGGCCCATCCTTGTCGTAACTAATCCCCCATTCTTAGGAGCTATTTGTGCAATACTCAGAGCAATGGGTGGGAATCCATATATATATCTGTTGTTTGACGTTTATCCTGATACTGCAATAAAATTAGGCGTAATCAAAGATAAAAGTTTAATAGCAAAATTGTGGGACGGGTGGAATAATTTTATTCTCAAAGAGGCATCTGCAGTTATAGTATTGGGACGTAGAATGAAAGAAGTGATTCTTAACAAAGGAAAGAGGATAAGTTCTCTTCACGATAAAATTCATCTGGTTCATGTTTGGAGTGATGACAGAAAGATTCAACCTATCGAAAGGAGAGAAAATCCGTTCATTAAAAAGTGGAATTTAAATGGAAAATTTGTAGTTAGCTACTCCGGAAATATGGGGAGATTCCATGATATGGAAACAATAATGGAGTCGGCAAAGGAATTAAATGAGAATAAGGACATTCTCTTTCTCATCATCGGGGAAGGATATAAAAAAAAGTGGATGGAAGAGTATGCTAAGAAGTGGAAACTAACAAACTGTCAATTCAATACTTATGTAGACCGGAACGAGCTCGGGTTATCTCTCGCTTGTGCCCATGTTGGGTTAGTCTCACTGCTACCCGGTCAGGAAGGATTATCGGTACCGTCAAAAACATTTGGTGTTTTAGCAGCAGGAGTTCCTGTCATCGGAATTATGTCTCAAAAATCTGAGATAGCTCTAATTATTGAGGAGGACAACTGCGGCATAGTGGAGGAACCTCATGATGTCCAGGGCTTGGTTAACTCTATCCTCAGGCTTTATACCAATCCTGAACTGTGTAAGAGACTCGGAAAAAACGCAATAGAAGCAATAAAAAGCAAATATAGTATCAAAAATGCTGCGCTTAAGTACTTATCAATTATAGAATCACTTCAGGATTGAAGCTTAAAACTCCTATAAGAGCATTTCTTAAAGATGTTATTCAAAGTCAGAATAAATATGACAGATAGTTCTCTTTTACTATAAATAAAAAATGCCACTTAAAAGAATTTCCAGCCGGAAACTACTTTTACTTTTGGTAGATATACTCATAATAATTTTATCAATAAACTTAGCTTTTATCATTCGCTTGAAAGAACCAACAATAAGTTATCTCGGTTTAAATAAAGGGCTTTTTACAATTCTATTAATGTTAGCAATTTTCCTTACAAGTTTTTACATTTTTGATTTTTATAATACAAGAGAAAAATTCAGAAGTATTCGATTCCTGGCTAATGTGATTGGTTCGGTAATCTTAGTATCTCTAATCTCTATTGGCCTTTTTTATGTATTCCCTTACATGATCGGCAGAGGAGTATTTTTGATTAGTTTGATTTTGATAGAAATCTTGATAGTAACTTGGAGACTATTTTATCCTTCCTTCTTCAAGCTAACACTTCCAACAAGAAAAGTCTTAATAGTTGGAAAAGGAAAACCTGCCGAGGTAATATATTCACTCATTAGAAAAAATCCAGAATATAAAGTTATTGGCATTATAGGTGATAGATCTAGGAAAAAAGGGGCTCTAGAAAAGAAAACATTAGGAAATACCCTCTCCCTGGAAAAAATAGTCAATGATTATGATATTGATGATATTATTGTAACAACTGAACCAATTCGAAACAAACAGCTAAATAAATCATTAATCAACTGTAAAATGAGAGGAATAAATATTTGGGATGTACCTGCTTTCTATGAGTATTTTATAGACAAGCTGCCTGTTCAATATATCAAGGAACACTGGTTTTTATTCACACATGGCTTTGAAAAACTGGGCAGCAATATTTACAGGAGATTAAAACGAGCGATAGATCTGGTGATCTCTTCTGTTGTTTTAATAATCGCTTTTCCTCTAGGAATTATCATTGCCTTGGCTATAAAATTGAACTCCAAAGGTTCGATTTTCTTTATGCAAGAAAGAGTTGGTGAGAATCAAAAGCCATTTAACTTATTCAAATTCAGAACAATGGTATCAGATGCTGAAAGAGGAGTTCCCATGTGGGCAGAGGAGAATGATCCTCGTGTCACAAATATAGGAAAGATTATAAGAAAAACAAGATTAGACGAGCTCCCTCAACTTATTAATGTAATAAAAGGAGATATGAGTCTTATTGGTCCTCGTCCAGAGAGAGAATTTTTTGTTAAAAAATTAACGGAAAAAATACCATTTTATTCTTTGCGTTTCTCAGTGAAACCAGGTCTAACCGGCTGGGCACAGGTTATTTATAGATACGGAGCTTCGGAGGAAGATGCTTTAGAAAAGTTACAATACGAGCTTTATTATGTTAAAAACATGTCTCTATTTTTAGACATTAGAATTCTTTTAAAAACGATTAGAATAATTTTATTCGGGATGGGAAGGTAGAAGTAAATTATAAAGTATTGAATATATTTTAATATCCTAAAGAAAAGCGGTTTTCAAAACCGCTTTTTTTATATCTGGATGAAAATTATACAGAAAAAAATTCTTTATTCCTGGATTTGGGTCGTTTTCTATTCAATTATCATCTTCTTATCTGTGCCAGTAGCTCTAACTATCCAAAAATTTGTTGCAAAAAATTTTGGGAAGAATACATTTATTTATTTTGTCTTGTCAGTTGTAGGCTTTGCGTTTCTCTCTCTTCTCTATTTATTGATTTTTAAATTAAAAGTTCGTTCCCTATCAAACTATATCTGGCTCTTTATTCTGGCCGGACTTTATTTCTATTTCACTTTGAAATTAGTAAAATCTCCCGCGGAAGCGATTCATTTTTTAGAGTACGGCTTGCTCGGATTCTTCCTTTTTAGAGCCCTCAAATACGACATAAAAGACAAAAGCATCTATCTTACAGGAACACTCTTCTGCCTCCTTGTTGGCACATTTGATGAAACATTCCAGTGGATAACTCCCGGCCGATTCTGGAGTTTCCATGACGTTGGACTCAATACTCTATCAGGAGGATTATTCCAGGTAGCTTTGTGGAAGGTAGTAAAACCCAAAATTATATCAGAAAAAATTCGGGCTAAGTCTATAAGAATATTTACTTCAATATTTGCAGTTTGTCTTGTTGTTCTTGGATTATGTGCATCAAATACCCCAAAACGTGTAGCACATTACACAAAACTCATGCCCTGGTTATCTTTTCTTAAAAAAGAAGAGCCAATGAGTGAATTCGGATATAAATATGAAGATCCAGAAATCGGGATTTTCTATTCACGATTGAATCCTGAAGATTTGCTGAAAACAGATAATATGAAAAGTGAAGAATATGCTCAAATACTGAATGAATCTGTTAATAAGGATTACGGGCAATTCTTAAGAGAATATAATCCTATTACCGACCCTTTTATGCATGAGCTTCGTGTTCATATTTTTCGGCGTGACGAATATTTTAATAAGGGGAAATCTACTTCAAACCTAAATGAAAAGAAAGAATTCTATCTTATTGCTTATAAGGAAAACCTTATATTGGAAAAGTATTTTAGCCACAGCATCGAAAAATCCGTTTATCACTGGAATGAAGATATTCTTCAAGAATCAGAGGCCTTAGTCGATAAGAGCAGACCCTATGAGAGCCCTGTCAGCGCTAATCTCTTTACTTCCTTTTCTGAAAAAAGCGTGTGGGTTTCTATTTTTGCTTTAATATTTTTTATTGTGTTGATTAATTTTATCTTGGCTTTTATAAAAAAACGAGCTAAAGCGATTAGCATCTAAGATTCTTATGGTCGGTTTTTAAATTAATGATAAAAGAATCAATAAAAACGAACCAGGATATTTTTATGTAATCGAATGATGTTCCTGTTCCTTCTTCCTAATAGCGCATGAAGAGGTTTCCCCATGAACTCTTCATAATCTTTTTTGTCCGTTGTTTGCCTACGAAAGGACGCCAAATCCAGTCATGAAAGACAACCGAAGCTGCATAAGACCAGGGCGTAAGAACTGTTCTCAATAGAAATTTTTCCAGAGGTTTTAGAGGCCCCCAGTAAATGAGTTTCTGGCCATAACTTGCAATTGTGTTTTTTGCTTTTTGAAAGTTAAAATTAACCTCTGAAATATCTTCTCCTACGATTTCTATATCCTGAATTTCACCACAGCCAAGTCCTGCCTCATGGGCCAGGCGGATGAATTTCAAGTCCATCGGCTCAAAACCCATCATTTTTGAAGCAACAGCATCGATGGCAACTTGATCGCCGCTGGCCAGGATGTAATTTTTCACATAGGGAACCATGCATCTTGGGCCAGGCCCATCACCAGCTATTGTTCCATCCATGACTGCAAAAATCCCAGAATGGATATCCTTCTGGATAGTGAGTAAATCAACCAATGTTTCATGGATTACGGAATGGGTCCAATGTCTTTTTTCATGGAGCAACCCGCCAAAAGCGTTTTTCATCGCTCCAGTCATGGTGGTGAAAACATGGGTCTTCATGGTAGGAAGATGCATGATGTTTTCCCCAACCAATCTTTTTGGAATAAAAATACCTTTGGGAAATATCTGATTTAATACCCTGATCTTGCCCTTTGGTTCGTATCTAATCCATTCCTCACTTTCATAAAGATGAATATTTCTCAGTCCATATTTTTGAACAACAGGAAGATGTTTATTAGCTTTTTCTCCCTTTTTTGCCGAAACAACTACAGTCCGGTTGTGACAGGCATGAATGAGTTTCTTTTTATAGCCATCATCAAGCAGTGTTTTGATGACTCCCTCCAGCTGCCAGGGAGTAGTGGAACAGGCGGGATAATAATAATGCCAGGAAATATTTATTTTGAGGGCAGTATCCTTGTCCTTAGGGAGGAATTCCTGGTAGTCAGCCATATGCATTAATTTTTTATAATCCTCTAGCACGGTTTGAGGGGAAGTCTTCAAAATAGAAACCTTTGATTTAACCACTTTTTTCGACGAAATAATAAGTTTATTCTTTTGTTGAATAAAAATAGAGGATAAAAAAAATAGTCCCTGCCCACAGCAAAATATTTATTAAAAGAGGCT
Source organism: Candidatus Aminicenantota bacterium (assembly GCA_030615975.1). Taxonomy (GTDB): domain Bacteria; phylum Acidobacteriota; class Aminicenantia; order Aminicenantales; family Aminicenantaceae; genus JAUWYH01. Next base: position 8,186 of record JAUWYH010000018.1, on the reverse strand, counting down.
TGTCTTTAATAATCAAGGATTCAGGACTGCCCCCTTTTCCTTTCTGATGAATGAGATAGAGATAACGGAAAATCCCATAAAGAACAAAAGGAACGGTAAAAACTAAATTTGTGGTTCCAAATTTTTCGACAGTTTCCGCAGATATTGTGTACAAGCAATAAGCAATAAGAGTTGAAGCCGTAACAACTGCAATCATCTGGTCAAGAAGATAGGGACTGTATTCTTTGAGAATAGGCCGATGATTTGAAGCCATATCTTCCAAGAGAACTATTTCGTGTCTCCTCTTGCTCATTGCTAAAAAAAGTGCCAACAACATGGTACAGATTAATAACCAGGAAGAAATTGGAACTTCAATCACTAAACCCCCAGCCACCACGCGAATAACAAACCCGAAGGTAATGATAAAGACATCAACTATAACAACATGTTTTAATTTTATTGAGTATGCTATTTGAAGAACAAAATAAACTAAAGCGGCAATAAAAAAATATTTATTGAGCCAGAAGGCCAGGAAGAGACCAATAATGCTTAAGGCAAAAAAAATGGAAATGGCTTCACTTTTGCTTATTGTACCTGAAGCAATGGGCCTCTTTGATTTTTTTGGATGAAGTTTATCTTCTTCACGGTCGAAGAGATCATTGAGAATATAAAGAGAACCCGAGAGGATACAAAAAAGCAAGAACGCTGCTACAGTTTTTAGGAGAAGGAAAAAATCAAAGAATTTCAGGGAGAAAATAAGTGGAGCAAAGATAAAAAGATTCTTTATCCACTGGGTCGGCCTCATGGAGTTTATAACTGCTCGAATTTTCAAAGCTAAACCTTGAGATTATGTCTTAATTAATGAATAACTCCCAATTTATTGCATTTTTCATCTTAGACATCTTATAAAAAATATTTCGAGAAGTAAACATTTTGTAAAAGAGCGGTTCGCTGGACCGCTTTTTTTATTTTATTACGAAAATTATGCTATTATTAGAGGCCTAATGCCGAATAAGCTGCCTTCGAAAATCAATTACAGGAAGATTGCCGCTCTGAGTTCCCCTGGACTCATCTTTTTATATCTACATAGAGGTGTTTTTCACCTGAAATTAAAGAAGGAAAAGGAAGATGGAGAAAGAATCGAGTCTCATGTAAGAATTGGAGTTGGTTTTGCGCTGAGCATAGTAGATGACATATCAGGTTAGTATTGGTAAGGAGTAAGAGAGAATTATAATACCTATAATTGACATATATGTCAATTATAGGTATTATAATTCTCTCTTACTCCTTACCAATACTAACCTGATATGTCATCTACTATGCTCAGCGCAAAACCAACTCCAATTCTTACATGAGACTCGATTCTTTCTCCATCTTCCTTTTCCTTCTTTAATTTCAGGTGAAAAACACCTCTATGTAGATATAAAAAGATGAGTCCAGGGGAACTCAGAGCGGCAATCTTCCTGTAATTGATTTTCGAAGGCAGCTTATTCGGCATTAGGCCTCTAATAATAGCATAATTTTCGTAATAAAATAAAAAAAGCGGTCCAGCGAACCGCTCTTTTACAAAATGTTTACTTCTCGAAATATTTTTTATAAGATGTCTAAGATGAAAAATGCAATAAATTGGGAGTTATTCATTAATTAAGACATAATCTCAAGGTTTAGCTTTGAAAATTCGAGCAGTTATAAACTCCATGAGGCCGACCCAGTGGATAAAGAATCTTTTTATCTTTGCTCCACTTATTTTCTCCCTGAAATTCTTTGATTTTTTCCTTCTCCTAAAAACTGTAGCAGCGTTCTTGCTTTTTTGTATCCTCTCGGGTTCTCTTTATATTCTCAATGATCTCTTCGACCGTGAAGAAGATAAACTTCATCCAAAAAAATCAAAGAGGCCCATTGCTTCAGGTACAATAAGCAAAAGTGAAGCCATTTCCATTTTTTTTGCCTTAAGCATTATTGGTCTCTTCCTGGCCTTCTGGCTCAATAAATATTTTTTTATTGCCGCTTTAGTTTATTTTGTTCTTCAAATAGCATACTCAATAAAATTAAAACATGTTGTTATAGTTGATGTCTTTATCATTACCTTCGGGTTTGTTATTCGCGTGGTGGCTGGGGGTTTAGTGATTGAAGTTCCAATTTCTTCCTGGTTATTAATCTGTACCATGTTGTTGGCACTTTTTTTAGCAATGAGCAAGAGGAGACACGAAATAGTTCTCTTGGAAGATATGGCTTCAAATCATCGGCCTATTCTCAAAGAATACAGTCCCTATCTTCTTGACCAGATGATTGCAGTTGTTACGGCTTCAACTCTTATTGCTTATTGCTTGTACACAATATCTGCGGAAACTGTCGAAAAATTTGGAACCACAAATTTAGTTTTTACCGTTCCTTTTGTTCTTTATGGGATTTTCCGTTATCTCTATCTCATTCATCAGAAAGGAAAAGGGGGCAGTCCTGAATCCTTGATTATTAAAGACAAGCCTCTTTTAATAAATATTTTGCTGTGGGCAGGGACTATTTTTTTTATCCTCTATTTTTATTCAACAAAAGAATAAACTTATTATTTCGTCGAAAAAAGTGGTTAAATCAAAGGTTTCTATTTTGAAGACTTCCCCTCAAACCGTGCTAGAGGATTATAAAAAATTAATGCATATGGCTGACTACCAGGAATTCCTCCCTAAGGACAAGGATACTGCCCTCAAAATAAATATTTCCTGGCATTATTATTATCCCGCCTGTTCCACTACTCCCTGGCAGCTGGAGGGAGTCATCAAAACACTGCTTGATGATGGCTATAAAAAGAAACTCATTCATGCCTGTCACAACCGGACTGTAGTTGTTTCGGCAAAAAAGGGAGAAAAAGCTAATAAACATCTTCCTGTTGTTCAAAAATATGGACTGAGAAATATTCATCTTTATGAAAGTGAGGAATGGATTAGATACGAACCAAAGGGCAAGATCAGGGTATTAAATCAGATATTTCCCAAAGGTATTTTTATTCCAAAAAGATTGGTTGGGGAAAACATCATGCATCTTCCTACCATGAAGACCCATGTTTTCACCACCATGACTGGAGCGATGAAAAACGCTTTTGGCGGGTTGCTCCATGAAAAAAGACATTGGACCCATTCCGTAATCCATGAAACATTGGTTGATTTACTCACTATCCAGAAGGATATCCATTCTGGGATTTTTGCAGTCATGGATGGAACAATAGCTGGTGATGGGCCTGGCCCAAGATGCATGGTTCCCTATGTGAAAAATTACATCCTGGCCAGCGGCGATCAAGTTGCCATCGATGCTGTTGCTTCAAAAATGATGGGTTTTGAGCCGATGGACTTGAAATTCATCCGCCTGGCCCATGAGGCAGGACTTGGCTGTGGTGAAATTCAGGATATAGAAATCGTAGGAGAAGATATTTCAGAGGTTAATTTTAACTTTCAAAAAGCAAAAAACACAATTGCAAGTTATGGCCAGAAACTCATTTACTGGGGGCCTCTAAAACCTCTGGAAAAATTTCTATTGAGAACAGTTCTTACGCCCTGGTCTTATGCAGCTTCGGTTGTCTTTCATGACTGGATTTGGCGTCCTTTCGTAGGCAAACAACGGACAAAAAAGATTATGAAGAGTTCATGGGGAAACCTCTTCATGCGCTATTAGGAAGAAGGAACAGGAACATCATTCGATTACATAAAAATATCCTGGTTCGTTTTTATTGATTCTTTTATCATTAATTTAAAAACCGACCATAAGAATCTTAGATGCTAATCGCTTTAGCTCGTTTTTTTATAAAAGCCAAGATAAAATTAATCAACACAATAAAAAATATTAAAGCAAAAATAGAAACCCACACGCTTTTTTCAGAAAAGGAAGTAAAGAGATTAGCGCTGACAGGGCTCTCATAGGGTCTGCTCTTATCGACTAAGGCCTCTGATTCTTGAAGAATATCTTCATTCCAGTGATAAACGGATTTTTCGATGCTGTGGCTAAAATACTTTTCCAATATAAGGTTTTCCTTATAAGCAATAAGATAGAATTCTTTCTTTTCATTTAGGTTTGAAGTAGATTTCCCCTTATTAAAATATTCGTCACGCCGAAAAATATGAACACGAAGCTCATGCATAAAAGGGTCGGTAATAGGATTATATTCTCTTAAGAATTGCCCGTAATCCTTATTAACAGATTCATTCAGTATTTGAGCATATTCTTCACTTTTCATATTATCTGTTTTCAGCAAATCTTCAGGATTCAATCGTGAATAGAAAATCCCGATTTCTGGATCTTCATATTTATATCCGAATTCACTCATTGGCTCTTCTTTTTTAAGAAAAGATAACCAGGGCATGAGTTTTGTGTAATGTGCTACACGTTTTGGGGTATTTGATGCACATAATCCAAGAACAACAAGACAAACTGCAAATATTGAAGTAAATATTCTTATAGACTTAGCCCGAATTTTTTCTGATATAATTTTGGGTTTTACTACCTTCCACAAAGCTACCTGGAATAATCCTCCTGATAGAGTATTGAGTCCAACGTCATGGAAACTCCAGAATCGGCCGGGAGTTATCCACTGGAATGTTTCATCAAATGTGCCAACAAGGAGGCAGAAGAGTGTTCCTGTAAGATAGATGCTTTTGTCTTTTATGTCGTATTTGAGGGCTCTAAAAAGGAAGAATCCGAGCAAGCCGTACTCTAAAAAATGAATCGCTTCCGCGGGAGATTTTACTAATTTCAAAGTGAAATAGAAATAAAGTCCGGCCAGAATAAAGAGCCAGATATAGTTTGATAGGGAACGAACTTTTAATTTAAAAATCAATAAATAGAGAAGAGAGAGAAACGCAAAGCCTACAACTGACAAGACAAAATAAATAAATGTATTCTTCCCAAAATTTTTTGCAACAAATTTTTGGATAGTTAGAGCTACTGGCACAGATAAGAAGATGATAATTGAATAGAAAACGACCCAAATCCAGGAATAAAGAATTTTTTTCTGTATAATTTTCATCCAGATATAAAAAAAGCGGTTTTGAAAACCGCTTTTCTTTAGGATATTAAAATATATTCAATACTTTATAATTTACTTCTACCTTCCCATCCCGAATAAAATTATTCTAATCGTTTTTAAAAGAATTCTAATGTCTAAAAATAGAGACATGTTTTTAACATAATAAAGCTCGTATTGTAACTTTTCTAAAGCATCTTCCTCCGAAGCTCCGTATCTATAAATAACCTGTGCCCAGCCGGTTAGACCTGGTTTCACTGAGAAACGCAAAGAATAAAATGGTATTTTTTCCGTTAATTTTTTAACAAAAAATTCTCTCTCTGGACGAGGACCAATAAGACTCATATCTCCTTTTATTACATTAATAAGTTGAGGGAGCTCGTCTAATCTTGTTTTTCTTATAATCTTTCCTATATTTGTGACACGAGGATCATTCTCCTCTGCCCACATGGGAACTCCTCTTTCAGCATCTGATACCATTGTTCTGAATTTGAATAAGTTAAATGGCTTTTGATTCTCACCAACTCTTTCTTGCATAAAGAAAATCGAACCTTTGGAGTTCAATTTTATAGCCAAGGCAATGATAATTCCTAGAGGAAAAGCGATTATTAAAACAACAGAAGAGATCACCAGATCTATCGCTCGTTTTAATCTCCTGTAAATATTGCTGCCCAGTTTTTCAAAGCCATGTGTGAATAAAAACCAGTGTTCCTTGATATATTGAACAGGCAGCTTGTCTATAAAATACTCATAGAAAGCAGGTACATCCCAAATATTTATTCCTCTCATTTTACAGTTGATTAATGATTTATTTAGCTGTTTGTTTCGAATTGGTTCAGTTGTTACAATAATATCATCAATATCATAATCATTGACTATTTTTTCCAGGGAGAGGGTATTTCCTAATGTTTTCTTTTCTAGAGCCCCTTTTTTCCTAGATCTATCACCTATAATGCCAATAACTTTATATTCTGGATTTTTTCTAATGAGTGAATATATTACCTCGGCAGGTTTTCCTTTTCCAACTATTAAGACTTTTCTTGTTGGAAGTGTTAGCTTGAAGAAGGAAGGATAAAATAGTCTCCAAGTTACTATCAAGATTTCTATCAAAATCAAACTAATCAAAAATACTCCTCTGCCGATCATGTAAGGGAATACATAAAAAAGGCCAATAGAGATTAGAGATACTAAGATTACCGAACCAATCACATTAGCCAGGAATCGAATACTTCTGAATTTTTCTCTTGTATTATAAAAATCAAAAATGTAAAAACTTGTAAGGAAAATTGCTAACATTAATAGAATTGTAAAAAGCCCTTTATTTAAACCGAGATAACTTATTGTTGGTTCTTTCAAGCGAATGATAAAAGCTAAGTTTATTGATAAAATTATTATGAGTATATCTACCAAAAGTAAAAGTAGTTTCCGGCTGGAAATTCTTTTAAGTGGCATTTTTTATTTATAGTAAAAGAGAACTATCTGTCATATTTATTCTGACTTTGAATAACATCTTTAAGAAATGCTCTTATAGGAGTTTTAAGCTTCAATCCTGAAGTGATTCTATAATTGATAAGTACTTAAGCGCAGCATTTTTGATACTATATTTGCTTTTTATTGCTTCTATTGCGTTTTTTCCGAGTCTCTTACACAGTTCAGGATTGGTATAAAGCCTGAGGATAGAGTTAACCAAGCCCTGGACATCATGAGGTTCCTCCACTATGCCGCAGTTGTCCTCCTCAATAATTAGAGCTATCTCAGATTTTTGAGACATAATTCCGATGACAGGAACTCCTGCTGCTAAAACACCAAATGTTTTTGACGGTACCGATAATCCTTCCTGACCGGGTAGCAGTGAGACTAACCCAACATGGGCACAAGCGAGAGATAACCCGAGCTCGTTCCGGTCTACATAAGTATTGAATTGACAGTTTGTTAGTTTCCACTTCTTAGCATACTCTTCCATCCACTTTTTTTTATATCCTTCCCCGATGATGAGAAAGAGAATGTCCTTATTCTCATTTAATTCCTTTGCCGACTCCATTATTGTTTCCATATCATGGAATCTCCCCATATTTCCGGAGTAGCTAACTACAAATTTTCCATTTAAATTCCACTTTTTAATGAACGGATTTTCTCTCCTTTCGATAGGTTGAATCTTTCTGTCATCACTCCAAACATGAACCAGATGAATTTTATCGTGAAGAGAACTTATCCTCTTTCCTTTGTTAAGAATCACTTCTTTCATTCTACGTCCCAATACTATAACTGCAGATGCCTCTTTGAGAATAAAATTATTCCACCCGTCCCACAATTTTGCTATTAAACTTTTATCTTTGATTACGCCTAATTTTATTGCAGTATCAGGATAAACGTCAAACAACAGATATATATATGGATTCCCACCCATTGCTCTGAGTATTGCACAAATAGCTCCTAAGAATGGGGGATTAGTTACGACAAGGATGGGCCTTTTTGAAAAGTCAAATAGTAAATGAAAAAAAACGCTTAAAGCAAATGTGACCTGATTGAAAAATTTTCCTGAGAAACTAAGTTTTGGAAAACGCGTTCCCCAGACTCTTTTTATATTAATTCCTTTATGTTCCAGATATCGAGGGATTTTTGTTTTTCGATCTATTATGGTTGGTGGACCACAAACAACCTCTATCTTTACTCCCAAATCCGCTAATACTTCACATAATTCTGTTAGAGTTTGACCCGTGGAAACTAATTCAGGGTAAAATAATTGACATAGTATTAAAACTTCAGGATGATTTTTAGCAGATTCTTCCCTCATCTTTACAAAAAGCTATTGTCTGTGTCTCTTTACTTGTTCCTCAATCCATCTGTATGTTTTTTCTAGTCCTTCTTCTAAACTCACCTTCGGTTCCCAGCCCAGAACTTTTTTAACCAATGTTAAATCTGCGTTTCTACCTCTTACACCTTGGGGAGCAGATGTATTGTATCTTTTTTCTATCTTTTTTCCAGAAATTTTAATTGCAATATCAGCAAGGTCATCTATGGCAACCAACCTGTCTGAGCCAATATTTAAAGGTTCTTCATAATCGCTTTCCATAAGCATTATGGTTCCTCTCAAACAATCATCTATATAACAAAATGACCTAGTTTGTTTTCCATCGCCCCATATCTCTATTTCACCAGGATTTGATACTTCAGCAACCTTGCGGCAAATAGCTGCTGG
>JAUWYH010000086.1 GCA_030615975.1 Candidatus Aminicenantota bacterium | reverse complement strand
AGTTCTCTCGGAATAGATATCGGCTACCAAGTCAACGCAGCCAAGCCTCTTCTTCCCGAAGCAAAAGTCAGGAAAAATCTCTACAACAAGTGGCTTCCTGATATCTACCTCAACCTTCATGGCTATCCATCTCATGAATGGATGAAACAGCCCACGGCACCTGGCTTGATTTTCTTTGTGAACAGGGAATAACCTATTTAAAAGCACATATTAAATACCTTTCTCAAGTCCGTTATGAAATAGAGCGTATCGAAGAAGAGACCCAAGATAGAATCCATATTCAGTTTATCCGGAGCCGTCCTGGTGAGGTAAAAACGCCTAAAAACAGATAATCCTGATATAATTGAAAAATCATTCTAAAAAAATAATATCATTGAAAATAAACAATGGTATCGGAAGTTTTTATGATTTATTCAGGTTAGCCTTAATAGATAGAAATATCACCTTTAGAATCATCCCTAAAGGCTATTTACATGTTTCTCTAGCTTAATAAAATATTATTCCACCGATTTCTAAAAATGAATATTATGGAACAAAGTAAAACTTTAAAGTTGACTAAAGTCAATGAAATTCTTCAGAAGAAGCCGGATTCTAGCATGAATTTGCTCCTGATCAGCAAAGATTTTTCTCTGTATGACTCGATTAAAAAATCTACTATAACAAGCAATTGGAAAATCTTTTTTGACAGAACTATGGAAGATATCCTCTCATCTGTCAAAAAGCACGATGCTCATGTGGCCATCATAGAGGTAGAGAAAAATAGAAAAGACACGATTGCTCTCCTTAAAAAATTAAAAAAATTTGACTCTTTGTTAGATATGATCGTATTGGGAGAATCTTTTTCTCCAGAAGAAGTGATGAATATGATTAATCATGGGGCTACGGATTTTTTGACTAAGCCCTTTAAGCTGAGACGTCTTGAGCAAACTTTAAAAAAGATATCCAAAAAAAGAACTTTAAGAAAAGAAACATTCCTTTTAGAAAAGAAACTGGAAAAAAAATATTTTTTTCATGGAATGATTGGCAAAAGTCCGTATATGTTTGAGGCCTTCTCTCTGATTGAAAACATAGCAAAATATTTCACAAGCGTCTTGATTACTGGCGAAACAGGCACTGGTAAAGAAATGGCTGCTAAAGCTATTCATAATCTCAGTCTTAACAATAACAATAAATTCATTATTTGCGATTGTGTTTCTATCCCTGAAAGTCTATTCGAATCCGAACTTTTTGGTTACATAAAAGGAGCTTTTACAGGAGCCGATAAGAACAAAAAAGGCCTGTTTGAAGAAGCTGATGGGGGGATTATTTTCCTTGACGAAATAGGAGAAATTCCACTCTCTATCCAAGCGAAGCTTTTGAGAGTTTTAGAGCATCATCAATTCAGGCCATTGGGTTCAAACGAAAATCGAAAAGTTGAAGTGAGAGTCATAGCAGCGACCAGTCGCAAATTGCGAGAGTGTATAAAAACCCACACTTTCCGAGAGGACCTCTTTCACCGGCTCAACAAAGTCGAAATCCATCTCCCTCCCTTAAGAGAACGGCCAGAAGATATTCCATTGCTCGTGAGATATTTTATCGATCGATATAGCCGTCAATTTTCGAAAGAACTGAAAGGCATCTCCCGTCAAATCCAGAAATTATTCCTTCAGTATAGATGGCCAGGGAATGTTAGAGAGTTGGAAAATGTCCTGGAAAGAGCTTCGATGCTCTGCAAAAAAGAATTCATTGATATCGGAGATATGCCTAAATATCTCCAGGATTTTTCCCCTTCAGCCCATGAAATTCCTTTTATCAATAAAGAACGTCTTTCAACTCTGGATGAATTAGAAAAAGAATACATCGCTTATCTTTTGAAAACGACTAAACATAACTTGAGAAAAACAGCGAAGATTCTGAATATTTCTAGAACCACTCTTTACAATAAATTAAAAAAATATGATTTAGAGCATTAATTCTTCATCATCTCTTTAATTGGGGACAGGCAACTTTTTTTAAAAAAAAGCAGCCTATCCCCATTTTTTGTATAGACATGTTCATTTTTTGAACAACTGCGATCATTTTCAGCTAATTTATTTATTATTAATAAATTATATATGATATGAAACCTACGTGTTCATTTCTTTAACATATTACTGATTTTATCCTCAAATTTTCTATATTCATAACTTCTTTAATTACAACAAGATAGAAAATTTATGACTTTTGGCATCTTTCTTGCCTTATAGATAAATCTGGATCTCATTTTTAATTAGATCCAACTCGGGTTAAGGAGGATTAAAGTGGCAAAAGAGAGATGTATTTCCGTTTTTAAAACTTTACTATTGGCTTTGATTTTTTGTTCGCTTTCCTGCCTATTCCTTGCGGCAGAAGATAAAGGAACCCAGAATGATCTAGTTTCAAAAGAAAAGCTAAATGCTCAAGATTATGTTTCAGAAGAATATCTTGTCCCCTTAGATACAAAATCTTTCAGAAATTCAGAGTTATTCCAATTGATAGAAGAAGAGGCCTTTCCAAAATATAAATTTGATTTAAGCCTCATAAAATTTGAATCGACATCCTATTCTTCCGAATATTTGCAAAAAATGATCAAACTCAATCGAATAGAAAATTCTCTCTACACAACTTCCTTAATCGCTTTGACTGCCTTAAATGTCGCTGATTATTTCTCTACATTGAAAGCATTAAAATACGAAGGGTTAAAGGAAGCTAACCCCCTCATGAAACCTTTTACAAAAAATACTTACCTATTTACAGCTGTTAAACTCGGATTAACAGCCTATAACTTTCATTATATGAAAAACCTTCACAGGAAGAACAAAAGACTGGCCTGGGCTGTTAGTCTCATTGCCAACTTTGCTATGACATACATTGTGGCAAACAACATCAGGATGATTCAAGAAGCACAAAGAAGGTAAAAAGCGATTCCCTTAATCTTGTGAAAAATCATGCTAAAAACCAGATATTTTTTAAAATAAATAGAGGTATCGGCAGTTTTTATGAATAATTCAGGTTATTTACATCGGAGAGTATCATGATAAGGACAAAATATCTTTACTATTATCTAATTATGAATAAGAAAAATCCCCCCTCGAACAATCTGCCCACTCTTGATAATATAAAAAAGGAATATATTCGCTATCTTCTTAAATTAACAGATAATAACGTAAGCGATATTGCAGAAATATTAGATATTTCTCGGGAAGCTCTCAACACAAAATTAGACAAATATCACTTCAGGCATTAAAACTCTCTGTTTTTGTCAAGAATCCTACCTTATCTCCACTGGAAAAAGGAAAAACATCTTAAAAACTATATTTCTTATTTGAAAAATCTGCGTTTTATTATAAAATCCAGAAAACGGTGAATTTCCCAATTTTCGCAGTGACAACTTTTACTAGAAACGCCTTTGGTTATATCACGTTACTTTCGGACAAAACCCAAAATTTATATAAAAGGAGGAATTCATGAATCGTTTGACTAAAGTTATTATCTATTCAGTCTTTCTGCTTTTTTTCTGTATCTTTATCTTATCTCCAACTCTTTCAGCTCAACAGAAAATTGACAAGGAGTACAGCCAAAAGATTCTCGAATACACAACAGAAAAATTCTTTCTCACCGAACTCGTCGATCATCTTCCCGCTTCAGAAACTGTCCCTACTCCCAAAGATATCTTAGGAAATGTTATTGGTGTGCCCAATATTCTTCATTACACAGCAGATATAAACAAATATATGAAAGCAGTCGCCGAAGTCAGTCCTCGTGTCACAGCATTTTCGATTGGTCTGAGTGATGAAGGAAAGGAAATGATCACTGTGGCTGTTTCAGACGAGGAAAATATCCAGGGATTGAAAAGGATTAAAGAAATATTAAATCTTCTTGCGGACCCTCGAAGAATAAAGGAATCTGAGGCAGAAAAACTATTAGCCGAGGGATTACCTATCTACTGGATAACAGGCGCTCTCCATTCCCCTGAATGTGGAGCTCCAGAAATGTTGATGGAGCTTGTTTACCGTCTGGCTGTAGATGAAACTGATTTCTTCCAGGCTATCCGAAAAAATCTTGTGGTACTCGTAACTCCAGTCCTTGAAGTGGACGGGAGAGACCGTTATGTCGATACTTATCGATACAAAAAAGAGCACAAAGACAAGAAAACCATTCCTCTTGTCTACTGGGGAAATTATGTGGCTCACGATAACAACCGCGACAATCTAGGCCTTGCTCTCAAGCTGACAGAAAATTTATTAAAGACCTACTTCGAGTGGCACCCGATAATCATGCATGATCTTCATGAGTCCATACCTTACCTTTACACCTCCACAGGAACCGGCCCCTACAATGCCTGGCTTGACCCCATAACCATCAACGAATGGCAAGAGCTGGCCTATGTAGAAATATCTGAAATGACCAAGCGGAAAGTGCCAGGAGTCTGGACCCACGGTTTTTTTGATGGATGGTCTCCAAGCTACGCTTTTTATATTGCTATGTTCCATAATTCTACAGGCCGTTTCTATGAAACCTTCGGAGGGACCGGCGCAGATACTCTGGTACGAAACGTAGGCCCTCAATCTAAGCGAGCCTGGTACAGGCCCTATCCTCCTCTTCCAGCTGTCAAATGGTCCATCCGAAACAATATAAATCTTCAGCAGAGCGCTCTGCTCTTTGCCTTGAAACATGTTGCAGACAACAATATGAAATTTTTAAAAAATTTCTATCTCAAAAGCAAACGCTCTGTGGCCAAGGCAACAACCGAGGGTCCAGCAGCTTGGGTGATCCCTGCCGATGGAAAACGCCCCTTGGCTGCGGCTGAACTTGTTAACCAATTACGCAAACATGGAGCTGAAGTTCATATAGCAAAAAAGGAATTTACAATCAAGAAAGAAAAATTTCCTGCTAAAAGCTACATTATTCGTATGGACCAGCCCTACAGTCGCTGCGTGGATATGCTTCTTGATACTCAATATTATAACCCCAATGACCCCAGGCCTTACGATGATACAGGATGGACATTGGGGGCACTTCATGATATCAAAACCATCCGGATTCTGGACAAAAAGGTACTGGATGTCCCTATGACTCTTCTTGAAAAGGAAGTCAAAATTCAAGGTAAGGTGGTCAAGCCAGAAAAAGCCGTGGCTTTCCTTATCAACCACAATGCTGAGAATGCATTAATGAAATTTCGCTTCGCCCTAAAAGATGCAAAAATACTGGCTGCAGAAAGCAATTTCACTGCTGCAGGCAAGAAATTCAATGCAGGATCTTTCATTATCCCTGTCAAAGACAATGCTCCTGATATAATAGAACATTTGAAAAATGTTTCAAAAGACCTTGGGCTTACAGCTTATGGAGTAAAATCAATACCAAAAGTAAAAACCCATGAACTGGCTGTTCCGCGCATTGCTATTCTCCACACCTGGATTTTCACCCAGAATGAAGGATGGTTTCGTTTGACTTTTGAAAAACTGGGAATTCCCTATTCATATATATCTGTTCACGACATAAGAGACACAGAAGACCTGAAAAGCAAATACGATGTTATCATATTCCCTCCAGTGATGTTCGGCAAAGCTCAGAGACTGGTCAACGGTATTAGCGGCGATTCTCCCATTCCTTGGAAAAAATCTGAAAAATATCCGAATTTAGGTGGCCCTGATTCCCGGGATGACATCCGTGGTGGAATGGGGCTTGAGGGAATTCTTCATCTCCAACAATTTATTGAAAATGGAGGACTTTTTATTCCTATCACAACCAATGTAAGCCTTCCTATAGATTACGGAATGGTAGAAAGTGTTGCCGTTGTAAAACCTAAAAAGCTCAAAACAGCAGGAACAGTCCTGCAGGCGCGAATCATAGACCGTCGAAGTCCAATCACCTACGGCTACGGCCGCTCTCTGGGAGTTCATTTCAGCGGCGCCCCTGTCTTGGAGACAGGAATGAAAGCCGCCACAGGGGGGTTAGATTTAGAGGCAATGCTTTACGGAGAATCAAGAGGAAGAGCGAGCGGTCGAGGAAGCCTTAAAGACCCTGATGTCATTCAAGCACGGCCATACAAAGCACCCAAGATAAAAGGGGCTGGTACAGGAATTCCGCCTGAGTATCGAGACCTGCTCAACCTCTATATGCCTCCTGACTTAACCAAAATCAGAGTTGTCCTTCGTTTTGAACGAAAAGAAAAACTTCTTATAAGCGGGATGCTCGATGGAGGCGAAGACCTTCAAAATCGAGCAGCTGTGGTTGATGTACCTTTAGGCAAAGGGCACATCCTTCTCTTTGCTATTAATCCCATGTGGCGCTTTGAAACTCATGGAAGTTTCTTTTTGCTCTTTAACGCTGCTTTAAATTATGATAATCTAGATGTTGGCCAGCCAAAGCCAAAAACCAAAAATTAAAAATAAAAAGGAGGATATAACTATGAAAAAAACTCTTACTTTATCTCTTCTTAGTCTTTTCATTCTGTGTCTGGTCGTCTCTCCAGGATCTGGCGAGAAAGCGTCCGAAATTTTAGAGAAAATGATCAAAGCTCAGGGTGGAAGAAAAGTTCTTGAGAGCATCAAAGATACCACATTTTCAGGTTCTATGGAAATGATTCAGATGGGTATAAGCGGTTCGCTCACCATGTACCAGAAAGAACCCAACAAAATGCGCATGGATGGAGAAGTTATGGGGATGGTGTTTACTCAAGCTTTTGACGGCGAAACAGCTTGGATGGTCAACCCTCAGACCGGAGCAACTGAGGAAATGCCTGAAAATGCTGTAGAAGAAGTGAAGAGACAGGCTCTTGGAAATG
>JAUWYH010000123.1 GCA_030615975.1 Candidatus Aminicenantota bacterium | reverse complement strand
CCTTTCCCGAAACCAGAGGATCAAGGAAAACTCCATCCCATTTTTACTTCGATGCGGGAATAGAAAAAGAGTTTAAACTTCGAAGCTTCGGGCTTCCTCCAAGCATGACAATGATTCTCAGGCTCGATCTTTTCAACCTCCTCAACTCACAAAAACCCATCTCTTACGTGAAAGAAGACATTCCTATCTTTGGAGAGGTCTGGGGAAGACAACTGCCTCGCCAAGCAAGGGTGATGATAAAGTTGAAGTGGTAAGTAGGGCCGATGCCCTCATCGGGCCTTATATAGGGACCATTCCCCTAAAGGGCTTATTCGACTGTTACGCTCTTGGCCAGGTTTCGGGGTTGGTCAACATCTGCTCCTCTTATCGAGGCTATATAATAAGCGAAAAGCTGCAAGGGAAGAGCTGTCAAAAATGGAGTGAAAAGAGGATTAGCAGACGGAATGGGTATAACCTTGTCGACCCTGCCGTGAATTTCTTTATCATTTTCAAAAGCAACAGCCAGGATGTATCCGACTCTCGTTTTGATTTCAGATATGTTGCTTAACATCTTTTCATAGACTCTATCTTTGGGAACAATGACCATGGTTGGCATTTTCTCATCAATAAGGGCAATAGGACCGTGCTTCATCTCTCCTCCTGGATAACCCTCTGCATGAATATAAGAAATCTCTTTTAATTTGAGGGCACCTTCCAGAGCTATCGGAAAGTTGACCCAGCGTCCTAAATACAGAAAATGGGAGAAGGAGACAAAATCCAGAGCCAATTTCTCGATAGATTCAGCCTGATTGAGAATTTTTTCCATTTTATGTGGGATTCGCTGCAGAGCCTGAATATAGGAGAGAGATTCCTTTTTATTTATTTTTCCTTTTATCTGAGCCAAATAGAGAGCAAGCAGAGCCAAGGCAGCCATCTGGGCAGAGAAAGTCTTGGTGGCTGCAACACCAATTTCTGGCCCTGCATGGGTATAGAGGACTCCCTCTGTCTCTCTGGCTATCGAGGAGTTCACTACATTACAAACGGCAAGGGAAAGTGCTTTCTTTTCTTTAACAGACCGCAGCGCAGCCAGAGAATCAGCGGTCTCTCCAGATTGTGAAATGACAACGGCAAGAGTTTCCTTATCCAGTATAAAATCCCGGTAACGGTATTCTGAAGCAAACTCGATATCAACAGGAATTTGGGCTAAGGTTTCGATGAAATATTTTCCCACAAGTCCAGCATGATAAGATGTGCCGCAAGCAATAATAACCACTCTTTTTATTTTCCTTAGAACCTGAGGAGAAAGGCCTATCTCATCCATGCACACTTTTCCAGAATCAAGAGACATTCTTCCATTAAGAGTATCCCTCACAACTTGAGGTTGTTCGAATATCTCTTTGAGCATAAAGTGCTTGAATCCTCCTTTTTCAATCATAAGCGGGCTCCAGGAGATGTGGTCAACCCTTTTCTCCAGGGAATTTCCTTTATAATCAATAAACTTCACTTCATTCTCATTAAAAACAGCCATTTCTTCATCTTCGAGGAAGACAATTTTCTGAGTATGACTCAGAAGAGGGTTGATATCAGAAGAGATAAAAAACTCCTTCTCCCCTAAACCGATCGCTGCTGGAGGCCCAACTTTTGCAGCTACAATTTTTCCGGAGTCTTTAGTGGAAAGAACAGCAATAGCATACGCTCCCTCAAGCTTCCTGATTGCTTTCTGGACAGCTTTCTCCAAAGAAGAGTTGAAATATTTCTCGACGAGATGAGCAATCACTTCTGTATCGGTTTCTGTGCGAAATTTGTGTCCCTCTGCTTTAAGCTTCTCCTTTAAAGGAAGATAGTTTTCTATAATTCCATTATGAACAACTACCAAAGTTCCTGTACAATCACGGTGAGGATGGGCGTTCTCTTCGCAGGGGCGGCCGTGGGTGGCCCAGCGCGTGTGGGCGACTCCGTAGCTTCCCTCGATAGGTTTCTCCTCGAGGCTTTTTTCCAGCAAGCTGATTTTTCCCTTAACTCGCCTTATCTTGACTCGATTTCTGTTGACAACAGCAATTCCGGCTGAATCGTATCCTCTGTATTCAAGTTTTTTCAGCCCCTCCATTAAGACTGAGACTACATTCTTTTTGCCTATATAGCCGATAATACCGCACATTATTTTTTCCCTTTTTTTCTAGTCCAACCAAGTATTTGCACCTGTTTTCCCCTGGAAATAGCCAAAGATTCAGATGAGACATTCTCGGTAATTGTTGAACCCGCTCCCACATAGGCTTTTTTCCCTATTTTTACAGGAGCCACAAGTTCTGTCCCTGAACCGATAAATGCTCCTTCTCCGATAAAAGTTTTATGCTTCTTTTTTCCGTCGTAGTTGCAGGTAATGGTTCCTGCCCCTATGTTGACCTTCCCTTCCACCTTACAATCTCCTAAATAGGTAAGATGCCCGGCTTTGGAGTGTTTGCCAAATGTGGTGTTTTTCATCTCTACAAAATTCCCTACCTTTGCTCCTTCTTGAATGACTGTTTTCGGCCGGAAATGGGTAAATGGCCCCACTTGAGCTTCATCCCCTATCGAGCTTTCCTCTATCATGGTTGAGCTTAATATCTTTACTCTATCTCCTAATCTGGAATTGATGATATGGACAAAAGGATAAAGCTGACATTGACTCCCGATTACTGTCTTCCCCTCAACAATCACAGAGGAATAGATAGTAGTATCTTGGCCTATCTTGACATCAAGGTCAATCCAGGCTGTGGAAGGATCATAAACTGTAACTCCCTTCTCTGTAAGGGATTTGACTTTTCTCTCTCGAATAGCCTCTATCGCTTTGGCCAGCTCATAGCGACTATTGATGCCTGTTATTTCTTCAAGAAGGGATGTTTTGTACAATCCGACCTTTTTGTTTTCATTAATCAATATTTCTATAACATCTGTAAGATAATATTCCTTTTTTTTGTTCTGATTGGAAACCTTGGGCAATGCCTGAAGAAGGTCTTTGATTTTAAAAAGATAAACTCCTGCGTTGATCTCTTTTATTCTCCTCTGAGAAGGTGTCGCATCTTTCTCCTCGATAATCTTTATTATCTTATCTCCCGAACGGAGAATACGGCCAAAACCTGCAGGATTCTCTAATTCAGCACTTAAAAATGTAAGAGAGTTTCCCTCTTTTTGGTGAAGACTCAAGAATGGTTTTAAAGTCTCAGCTCTGAGCAATGGCAAATCTGCGTTGATGATGAGTAAATCTCTTTCTCTATCTCCCTTTAAAACCTCCCTTGCAGCAAGCACAGCGTGAGCTGTCCCCAATTGTCTCTTCTGGAAGACAAAGTCAACTTTTCTGGAGAGAACAGCCTTCATAACATCTTCTTTTTGATAGCCTACCACTATGTGGATTTTCTCTGGCCTTAACCTAAATACGCAATCCAACACCAGCTGGAGCATAGATTTTCCCATCAGGGTGTGAAGCACCTTTATTTTTTCTGATTTGAATCTGGTTCCCTCACCGGCGGCCAGGATCAGAACAAGAAACTCTTTTTTCATGCCATTCTGGTTATAAGCTTAAATTTCTTATCCTCTTTTAGACTTTCAAAATCGCTCTCATTCTGAGCCAATATGCTAAAATATTTATCAATCTGGATAGCTTTCTTCAATTGCTCTAAACAATCTTCTGTATTGCCCATTAAACAATAGGCATCAGCCATTAAATATAGAATTTTACCTTCTTTAGGCTTTATCTGGCGAGCCTTCTCTAACCATTTAAGCGCTTCTTTGAATTCTCCTTGATTAATTTTATAAACACTGTATTGATAATAATCTTCAAATGTTTTTAGCAGAATTTTTTCTTTTTTTTGCCTTACCTTGCAGATCGTAATATAGATTTGAGCCCGATCCACAAGTTCTTTTTCGGAAGCATGCTTCTCTGGGAGAGTTTTCAGCATTTCAGCTGCTTTTTCATATCCCCCCTTGCGAAAAACCTTCATAGCTTGATTGTAAGCTGTAAGGGCTTTTTGGTAATCATCTTTTTTAACTTTTCCTTTTTCTTCTGCCACTTTTTCCCTCCCTTAAAGACTTCAATTTGTGGTATCAACCATTCTATCTCAGAAGAGTGAATTTGACAAGGGAAAATCTATATCGGATAAGACTTCATCTTCATTTGATAAAAACCTTTAACAGAAAAATCATTTTGATTAAGCTGAAGAAACAAGTAAATAGCCTATAAGGATGATTCTCAGGGTGATTTTTTTATCTTTTAAGGTGAATGGACATATCAAACATATCTCCAGAATTCTGGGCTTTTTAAAAGAAAATGAACTGCTTTAAGATGAAGGTTGTGCCCGGCTTTATGGGCTTTGAAATGTCCGATGAGAGGATGACCTGTAAGTGAAAGATCTCCAATAAAATCCAATATCTTATGACGGACAAACTCATCTGGAAAACGAAGAGGACCGTTTATGACGGCCTTCTCATCCAGGACTACAGCATTCTCAAGCGAACCCCCGAGGGCTAAACCTTGTGCCCTGAGATCAGGAACATCCTTCAAGAAGCCAAAAGTACGAGCTGGGGCTATCTCTTTTATGAAATTTTCTAAATCTATAAGAAAGCTTCGCTCTTGCCTTTTGATGGCAGGATGATCAAATTCAATAAAATAGGTCATTCTACATTCTCTATCGGGAAAGAATGAAACATAAGCTTCTTTCTCCTGAATAGTAAAAGGCTTAAGAATTTTTATGGATTTTTTTTTCTGAGGGAGAACGTCGACTCCAGCTTTAAGAATAGATTGGACAAGAGGAGAAGCACTCCCATCCATGATAGGGATCTCATCTCCTTCTACTTCTATAATCAAGCTATTTATTCCTAAGATATAAAGAACAGCTAACAAATGTTCCAAAGTTTGAATCTTATATCCTTTGTATACAAGAGAAATATTATTTTTTGCCTCTATTTTTCTCCAATCAAGAGGAAATTCTAAATTCCCTAAATCGGTTCTTCGAAAAACTATTTTTCCCAAAGAGGAAGGCCTTAATCGAAGATCCACATGTTTTCCGGAGTGGATTCCTATCCCTGAAATATGGACTTCTTTTTGAGTGGTGTATTTATTCTTCATTCTCGGAGTCAGCCCTTCATAATTTTTTTGATT
>JAUWYH010000011.1 GCA_030615975.1 Candidatus Aminicenantota bacterium | reverse complement strand
AAAACCCATCCCATTCCGTCTATCTCACTCAAGGAAATAGCAAATCCTTTAAAAATCATAAAAAAGGGCTCTCCTTCCAAAGAAAACGGTCAAGCTTCTTTTCTTTTCTTCAAGGAAGCCGCTAAAGAGGCAAAAAAAAGGGCAATCCAGGCCATGGTCACTGCTCCCATATCAAAAAGATCCTGGAATTTGGCCGGATTGCAATGGCCTGGCCACACAGATTTTCTAAACCAGATTTATCCTAAAGCCATTATGGCCTTCTGGTCAGAAAAATTAAAGGTAGCCCTCTTCACTCATCATCTTCCCCTAAGAGAGGCCATTAAAAAAATAAAGAAGAGAGATCTTCTTGATTTTTTCATTCTTCTTGACCAAAACATGAAAAAAATTCAGTCCGACAAATTTCACTTCCTGGTAGCTGGGTTAAATCCTCACGCTGGGGAGGAAGGGCTTCTGGGCTTCGAAGAAAAACAGGAGATTATACCTGCTGTTGAGCAAGCTCAAAAACAAGGGGTGAATATCATCGGTCCCTTCCCTCCTGATATTGTTTTCCGTAATGCTTTAAACCGGCCTGACAAAATCGTTATCGCCCTCTACCATGATCAAGGATTAATACCCTTTAAACTTGAATCTTTCGAGGAAGGAGTGAATTTGACGTTAGGCCTTCCTTTCATCCGAACATCTCCTGATCACGGCACAGCTTTTGATATTGCAGGTAAAGGAAAAGCCAACCCTCAAAGTATGATCAAAGCCATAAGGCTTGCCTGTATGCTATCTCCATCTCTTTAGCTCTACTCTCATCTCCCGCTCACGGTCTCTTTCCCGTATTACCTCCCTTTTCTGATAAGCCTTCTTTCCCCTGGCAAGAGATATCTCGACCTTAACCTTTCCCTTATCGTTAATCAGAATTTTTGTTGGAACCAGGGTTAGCCCCTTCTCTCTTGTCTTCCCTGTGAGACGCTTGATTTCTTGGCGGTGAAGAAGAAGCTTTCTTTCCCTTAAGGGTTCATGATTGAACCTGTTGGCAGCCTCGTAAGGACTAATATGACAATTCAGGAGATAAACCTCTCCTCCTTTAATTTCAGCATGGCTCTCTTTTAAACTAATCCTTCCTTCTCTAATCGATTTGACTTCGCTTCCCATCAAGGAAATTCCTGCTTCTAATCTTTCCAGGATTTCATAATTAAAATATGCTTTCTTATTTGTGGCGATGACTCTCATCCGATACCTCATCCATCCGTTCCAACACGACTCTGATCAGATTTATATGACGCTTATTCATTTTTTCTACCATAAACTTATGGCCTTTATAATTTACAACATCTCCCTCTTTGGGAATTCTACCGAACTCATAAAGAAAAAAACCTGCTAATGTAGTGTACTCCGGTTTTTCGCGCAAATTAAGCGGAAGGATCTGATTCACCTCTTTAACGGATGCTATTCCTTTGACAATGTAAATATTTTCTTCTAATTGACTGATCCATTCCTCAGCTTCTGTGTCATACTCATCCTGGATTTCTCCAATGATCTCCTCAATTATATCTTCAAGAGTTACTATGCCTTCCATGTTGCCAAACTCGTCCACGACAAAAGCAAAATGAATGGCCTTTTCCTGCATCTGGAGCAAGACCTTTTCCAAAGAAGCAGATTCAGGAACAAAAAACGGTTTTCTTATAAGACTATCTATTTTAAATGCCTTATTATCAATAAGATATGGAATTATGTCTTTCGTATGAATAAAGCCTTCAATGTTATCCAGTCTTCCTCTAAAAACAGGATACCTAGAAAATCCTGCAGAAAGCACTGTCTCTAATATCTCTTTTAAAGATGATTTTCTCTCTATAGCCCTAACTTGGGGGTGAGGAATCATGATTTCTCTTATCGGCCGAGACCCAATCTCTAAAGCACCTGAAATCATTTTTTTTCGAAGGGAGGACATCCCTTTAATTCCCATGGCTAGAAGAACTTTTATTTCCTCCTCGTTGAGAGAAGAATGAAGTCCTAAAATCTTTTTTTTAGAAGAGGGGAAAATTAAACGAGAAAAAAAGGTGAAAAATTGGACCAAAGGATAAAAGATAACAATAAAAATCTTGATTAGCCGAACAAAAAGGAAAGAAACCTTAAGAGGATTGTAGGCCGCGTAGGTTTTTGGTGTGATTTCAGACAAAAGAAGAATCAAAAAAGTTGTGACCAAAGTAGCCAATAAAATCGCCTGATTTTTGTCTGCAATGAAAGAAACAAAAATAAACGTGGCTACTGAAGCAGCCGCAGTGTTAACTAAAGTATTACCTACGAGGATGGTTGCCAGAAGATTATCCACTCTTTTTAACATTTTTTGAACAAGCTTCGCTTTTTTGGAGCCTTTCTTTTCTAAATAATCAAGCTTATAAGGATTGGATGCAACAAAGGCTGTTTCAGAAGAAGAAAAAAAAGCACTTAGCAATAAAAAAAGAAAAAAAAGGAAAAGAGCTGGAAGAAGCATAATTTTGAAAGTTAGGAATCTATCTGAGATTGAACATCTTTAAAGCAGAGAGATAAATTCTGTAAAACCTTTTTTTCAATTTCTGAGGTTGAGATTGAAGAGACTTCTGATATTTCTGAAACAATAAGATTCTTTGCCTTCTCCATCATTTTTTTTTCACGGAAAGAAAGAGGTTTGATGAGGTTGAGGTAAAATAGACTCTTCAGAACAAAAGCCATATCAAGGATTAACCCTGATTTCATGAGGTTAAGATGCTCTTTGTATCTGCCTTTCCAGTTCATTGTCACATCAACCTCACCATTTCTCATAAATTCAAAAATTTTATCAATCGCATCTTCTGATACAGGCTTCCTGATCCCAATCTCCATTGCATAAGAAAAGGGAACTAAAACTAAAGTATTATTATAAAGAATTCTTACATGATAAATTTCAAAATTTTCCCCATAATAATTTTCTTCCTGGAT
This sequence comes from Candidatus Aminicenantota bacterium, assembly GCA_030615975.1. Lineage (GTDB taxonomy): Bacteria > Acidobacteriota > Aminicenantia > Aminicenantales > Aminicenantaceae > JAUWYH01. The sequence goes on along the minus strand of JAUWYH010000011.1, from coordinate 13,644 downwards.
ATCTTCGATTACACTAAGGCCTTGATTGGGATAAAATATTTTATCGCCAATCTTGAATAGACCCATTTTGTGACATTATAATCAATTAGGGGAAAAGAGTCAAATATTCATTGAATAAAATCCGTAAAATCAGGTACGGTCCTATTTTTCTCTCATAGAGAGAATCACTCATCTGAAGTTCAGAAAAAGATTTGTTAGCTTGACAGATAATTCGAGGTTTATTAACATACTCTTCTCAAAGAAAAAATTTAAAAGAAAGCAATGAAAAGAACATTCCAACCTAACAAAAGAAGGAGGAAAAAAACTCATGGCTTTCTCGTCCGGATGAGAACCAAGGGCGGACAGCACATCATCAAGAACCGCAGACAAAAAGGTAGGAAAAAACTCTCTGCTTAATGGATGAAACGCTCAGTCCTCGGGAGAGGATAAGGAAAAAGAAAGATTTTTTATTAATCTATAAAGAAGGTAGGCGTTATAAAGGAAAATATTTCAATCTCATTTATCTTTCCAATAACTTAAGCTTCTCCAGGATAGCCATCGTTGTCAGCAGGAAAACTGGTAACGCTGTTAAAAGAAATAAAATAAAAAGATGGATGAGAGATTTATTCCGAAGGAATAAAGAGTTGTTAAAAAGCTCAGTGGACATTGTTATTTTCCCAAAAAAAGATATTTTGGAATTATCCTGGTCCTCTCTCCAGCAAGAATATCTTGCGGCTATCGAATTTGTCAGTCAAAAAACCCAATCTTCATGAAAAAATTTGTTTTAATCTTGATAAAAATCTACCAACAGCTCATCTCTCCTCTCATTGGGAACTACTGTAGATTCTACCCTTCCTGTTCAAACTACACTTCCGAAGCGATAAAAAAATATGGTTTGATAAAAGGAATATTTCTTGGGAGCAAAAGACTTCTCCGGTGTCATCCTTTTCATCCCGGAGGAATTGACCTCGTTCCTTAAAGGATTTATCTATGGAAAAAAGAGTTTTATTAGCCATTGTCCTCTCTTTTTTAGTCTTAGTTCTCTATCAAGCCCTCTTCGTTAAGAAGCCACCTCCTCCAGAGATATCTCCAGAAAAGATTCAAGAATTTGAGAAGAAGCCAAAACAAGAAATTTCCCCAAAAATCCATCCTCCCTCTCCAACCCCACTAGAGCAAGTACGACAAGAAGAGGAAAAGATTCTTAAGCCGATTTCGGAGGAGGTCGAAGAGCAAATTCTCATCGACACCTCTTTGTATCAGGCTGTCTGGAGCAATAAAGGGGCAGTGTTGAAAAGCTGGAAGCTAAAAAAATATAAAGATGAGATAAAAGAGGATTTAGAGCTTGTCTCCCTCCATTCTGGAGAAATAAACAAATATCCCTTTTCCCTGAATACAGATGATCCCTCATTCGATGATTCAATAAACAGGGCCCTTTACAGCTTTTCAAATCTAAAGCTGGAATTAAAAAGAAGCCAGATGGGTAAACTCCGTTTTGAGTATGCAGATGAAAAAGGCAACAGAGTCGAAAAAATCTTCATTTTCCAAGACGGAAAATACTCGTTTGATGTTCAAGTAAATGTGTGGAAGAACGCTCAGAAAATTGAACCTCTACTACTCTGGGGCCCTAGCCTTGGAAATCCTTCACCCACAGAACAAAAAATGAGATTCGGAGGAGGAAGTGGAGTCGCTGTTTATGCCGCTCAAAAAGTTCATCGCCAAGACGAAAGAAAATTCAAGCCAGAACAAAACATCTTCAATTTTGTCATCTGGGCCGCTTATGAAGACAATTATTTTACAGCTCTTTTCTTGACCTCTCCCCAGCAATCAAGTGCAATCTTCTTGAGAGAAGTGAAAGATCAATCCCCTTACTTCTTCCTCGCTTTAAGCTATCCCCAGAGAGCTTATTTAGGGCCAAAAGAAATTGATGCCTTGAGTGAATTCGGATACGATGCCAAAAAATTGATAAAATTCGGTTTTTTTGGAGTGATGGCCCAAATCCTGCTCAAAGCCATTAAATCTGTCCACAGTATAATCCCTAATTGGGGTTTCTCCATCATTATCCTCACCTTCATCATAAAAATCATCTTTTTTCCTTTAACCTACAAAAGCACTCGCTCTATGGCTAAAATGCAAGAACTACAACCCAAAATTAAAGCATTAAGAGCCAAACACAAGAAAGCCAAACGAGACATTGCCCAGCGGCGCAAAATGAACGAAGAAATGATGAAGCTCTACAAAGAACAAGGCATCAATCCTGCTGGAGGCTGTCTGCCCATGCTAGTCCAGATCCCTATTTTCTTAGGATTTTTCCGGCTTTTAGCCATCTCGATAGAATTCAGGCAGAGCCCTTTTATTCTCTGGATAAAGGACCTCTCAGTGAAAGACCCTTATTACATCACTCCGATTCTAATGGGTATCACCCAATTTATAAGCCAAAAAATGACACCCACTTCTGCTGATCCTACTCAACAAAAAATGATGCTCATCATGCCTGTCGTCATGACCGTCATCTTTTTGAATTTTCAGAGTGGTCTCATCCTCTATTGGTTAACCAACAATGTCCTTCAAATCGGGCAACAGTACATCATGAATCGCCTTATGCAAAAGAAAAAGAGAGAAACTCATGGAAAAAGAAGAAAAAAATAGTCCAAAACATGAATTTAAGGGAAGGAATCTAGAAGAAGTCATAGATCTTGCTGAACATACCCTCAAACTTCCTCGCTCCCAGTTCAATTACGAAATTGTCACTGAAAAAACAAAACTCTTTGGAAGGAAGAGTAAAGAAATTGTCATCCGTGCTTGGCCAAAAAAAGAGTTGGAAGAAACTCCTGTAGCAGAATTTCTCGATAAGCTTCTCTCTCGCTTCCCTCTTGATATTAAGTACCAAGTCAAAATAGAGAATGATATGATTTATTTCATTTTCGAAGGAAAAGACAAATATCTTCTTCTTCGGAAGGATGGCTCCTTGCTCTTGGCTTTTCAACATCTTCTCAATAAAATCTCTCCTCAAAAAGTTCAAACCGACTGCGATTTCTACAGGAAAAGAAAAGAGAGAGAATTAAGCCAGTACGCCCAGCATATTGCTCGCCATGTCCATGAAACAGGAAATAATGAAATCTTGGATTTGATGAATCCTTATGAACGGCGGCTTATTCATATCGCTGCGAATCAAATCCCTGGAATCACAACCGAAAGTATCGGCGAAGGATTTCTTAAAAGAGTGAACATCTATCCCTTAAAAAACCAAAATAAGTGATTTCAGTTCCCATAAACACTCATTAAATTACTTCCCTTTCAACTTCTTACGCTTTACGTTTTCTTCTCACCGTTTTATTATATATAGGTTATGTTTGAAGAGACTATCATCGCCATTTCCACGCCTCTCGGATACGGAGGGCTGGGAATAGTGCGTCTAAGCGGGAAAAAATCTCTTTCTATCGCCAAAAAAATATTCAAACCAAAGAAACAAAAGGCCAAAATTAAGCCGCTCCGCCCAATTTTGGGAAACCTGTATGACTTTGAGCAAAAAGAATTTTTTGAAGAAGCTTATCTGACCTATTTCCCCCAGCCTTCGACCTACACTAGGGAAGACATGGTGGAAATAAGTTGCCATGGAAGTCCCATAATTCTTGAGGAAATTATCCGCATCGGAATAAAGGCTGGAGCACGGCATGCCAATCCCGGAGAATTCACTCTCCGTGCCTATATTAGAGGAAGGATCGACATCCTCCAGGCTGAAGCCATCAATGATATCATCCAAGCTTCCTCTCTTAAACAAGCAAAGATTTCCTTTAAGCAGCTTGAAGGAAGCCTTTCCCGAAAAATCGCCTCCCTCAGAAAAAATATCATTCACCTTTTATCTCAAATCGAAGCGAGCATTGAGTTCCCTGAGGAAAGGTTGCGAATTTCCCCGAAGCAAATATTAAAAACAATTGAAAATACAATCCAAGGTATAAAAAAGCTCATAGAAAGCTACATCCTGGGAAAAACACTGAGCAAAGGTCTAACATTAGCTATAACTGGAAGAACAAACGTCGGAAAATCGACCCTCTTCAATTCACTTCTTGAAAGAGAAAGGGCAATCGTTACTCCTTATCCTGGGACAACCAGAGATTATCTCCAGGAGAGAACAAAAATCAAAGACTCTATTTTCTCGCTGATCGACATGGCCGGTATCACCACCCCTTCTCATCCAGTAGAGAAAGAGGGGATAAAAAGAGGGAAAAAATTACTCTCTGATGCTGACGGAGTACTCCTTCTCTTCGATACTTCCCAGAATGAGACACTTGAAGATTTTAAGCTTCTCAAGCAATGTAAAAATAAAAAACCTCTTCTCTTATTTAATAAAATTGATCTTCCTTTAAGAATGAATAAAGAAAAAGTTAAAGATCAGGGAAAAAACCTTCCCTCTTTAGAAATATCTGCTCTAAAGGGAACAAACCTTGAAAAACTTAAAGCGAAAATCCATAAGATTTTCGTACCAAACCAGAATCAAGGGGAAGAAGTGATCCTTCATCTTCGCCAGAAGCTTCTGCTCGAAGAAATCCTTGACTGCCTCCGTGGGGGGGGACGTCTCCTTAAGGAAGGCTACACTGAAGAAATTATTGCTGAAGAGATACGGAAGATTATTCCTTTAATCAGCCAGCTTACAGGAGAAATTAAGGCCGACGAAATTATTAATGATATATTCAACCGATTCTGTGTTGGCAAATAGGATGGATAATGAATACTGAGGATGAATACGACGTCATAGTTGTTGGAGCGGGCCATTCTGGCTGCGAAGCTGCTTATGCCGCAAGTTGTATGGGTCTTGAAACATGCCTCATCACAATTCATCTCGAAACCATCGCCCAGATGTCTTGCAATCCCGCTATTGGAGGTCTTGCCAAAGGGCATTTAGTCCGGGAGATAGATGCTTTAGGCGGCATTATGGGCCTCCTTGCCGATGAAACAGGAATTCAATTCCGATTATTAAATCGAAGTCGAGGAGGGGCGGTTCAAGCTCCGCGTGCTCAATCTGATAAGGCTCTTTACAGGCAGACTATGAAAACTTGGTTAGAAAGAATTCCCCATCTAACACTCTTTCAGGGAATTGTTACTGAAATCCTTGTGAAAGGTAACAAAGTAACAGGAGTCATGACTTTGGATTGGAATAGAGTGTTCGGCAAGACTGTGATTCTCTCCCCAGGTACTTTTCTAAATGGCCTTATCCATATCGGTCTTCACAGCTATTCGGCGGGCAGAGCCAATGAGCTTGCTTCGCGAGAATTAAGCGATAATCTAAAAAAGCTAGGTCTGAAAACATTCCGGTTGAAAACAGGAACGCCGATGAGACTTCATAAACAGACTATAGATTGGAAACACTTCACTCCACAACCTGGAGACAAAAAACCTATTCCATTCTCTTTCAGGACCCAAAAGGAACTTGAGAACAAAATTATCTGCTATATTGGTTATACAAACTCTAAAACCCATGAAATCATAAGAAAAAATTTAGATAAATCCCCTCTATACAGCGGAAAAATAACAGGGATAGGAATACGTTATTGTCCTTCAATCGAAGATAAAGTAGTCAAGTTTCCTCATCATTCAAGACATCAATTTTTTCTTGAACCCGAAGGTATGGATACAGAAGAAATATATGTCAATGGTCTTTCATCAAGTCTTCCTTTTGAGATCCAAAAAAAAATTCTGAAAAGTATCCCTGGATTGGATCAAGCAAAAATTTTAAGACCAGCTTACGGAATCGAGTATGATGCTGTTGTGCCCACTCAACTTTACCCAACTTTAGAAACAAGAAAAATCAAAAATTTATTCCTAGCCGGCCAGATAAATGGCACTTCAGGTTATGAAGAGGCAGCAGCCCAAGGACTGATGGCGGGAATAAATGCCGCCCTAAAAATAAAAAAGCAAAAACCTTTTATCCTCTGCAGGGATGAAGCCTATATAGGCGTTCTTATCGATGATCTCATATCCAAGGGAGTCGAAGAGCCATATCGTCTCTTCACCTCAAGAGCCGAATACAGGATTCTCCTTCGAATTGACAACGCAGATAAAAGACTGATTAAATATGGATACAGATATGGACTCATTGAAGAAAAAGAATACGAAGTTTTCCTTAAGAAACAAGAAAAAATAAATAAAACTATGGCTTTTCTTCAAAAAGAAAAAATCAAAACCAAAAGCAATGAAACAATATCTTTGAAAGATTTCCTTAAAAAACCTGAAGTTAAATTAGAAAATGTGTTGGAATATAAAAAATTCAAATTCAATTTAACCGATGAAGAAATCCGTCATATCGAATCAGAGGTTAAATACGAAGGTTATTTAAAAAAGCAAGAAAAAGAAATTGCTCGAATCAGAAAAATAGACAAAGAAAAAATCCCAAAAGAAGTAGATTATGGGAAAATTCCTGGTTTTACCCAAGAAGTGAGAGAAAAACTGGAAAAATTCCGCCCTCAAACTATAGGAGAAGCCAAAAAAATACCTGGGATCACACCAGCAGCTATAGTGAATCTTCATGTTTACCTGAATATTCAAAAAAGAGAAAAATGTTCCACGTGAAACATTAAAGGAAAATGAATAAAATTATAGCCATAGCCAACCAGAAGGGAGGAGTGGGTAAAACAACGACAGCTATCAACCTCTCGGCCTCTTTAGCTCTAAGAAATAGAAGAGTTTTGGTTGTGGATTTTGATCCCCAAGGAATGGCAAGCACAGGCTTGGGAAAAACAAAAGAGGAAAAAAAAGGGATATACCCCGCACTCATGAATGGCCATTATATGATGGATTATATCCAACCCACCGAACTGGACAACCTCTATATTTGCCCTTCTTCCCCTGAATTAGCAGGAGTAGAAGCAGAGCTTTTCTCCAAAGAGAACCGAGAAAAGAAACTCAAGTGGTCTCTAGAGAGAATAAAAAAATTTTTCCACTTCATTCTTATCGATTGTCCTCCTTCCTTGGGTTTTTTAACCATAAATGCTTTAACGACTGCCGATACAGTTCTTATTCCGGTTCAGTGTGAATTTTTTTGCATGGAAGGCATACCCGAACTTCTTCGAATCTTTGATGAAGTCCGCACTTATTTGAATCCTTCCCTTTCTATTGAAGGAATACTCCTCACCATGTATGATGAACGAACAAACCTTTCCAAACAGGTAGCCGAAGAATTCAGGCGTTCTTTAAGAGGAATCATATATGAAGTTGTGATTCCTCGCACTGTTAGACTCGCTGAGGCTCCAAGTTTCGGCAAACCTATTCTTCTCTACGATATAAAATCAAAGGGAGCTGAAGCATATCTAAAGTTAGCTCAGGAGATGATAAAAAGATGAAAAAGAAAGCATTAGGAAAGGGCCTAAAGGCATTCATACCAGAAGAATATGGTATTTTAAAAGAAGAAAGATATGCTGATTTAGACATTGATCAACTCAAACCCAATCTTTTCCAACCAAGGTTGAAATTCAGTCAAGAATCGATCAAAGAGCTCGCTCGTTCTATTAAAGAATCCGGAGTTCTTCAGCCGATCATTGTTGTCCTTGAAGAAAATTATTACAGAATTATCGTAGGAGAACGAAGATGGCGAGCAGCACAAATAGCAGGGCTTAAAAAAATTCCTGTTCTCATTCGGACAATGCCCAAGGAGAAACAACTTGAGTCCTCCCTTACTGAAAACCTCCAACGTGAAGATCTAAATCCTTTAGAAATCGCCTTAGCCTATCAGAAATTGATTCGAGAACTGAATTATACCCAGCAGGAAGTGGCTCAAAAAGTGGGCAAAGACAGAACCTCTGTCACGAATTATCTTCGCCTTCTCAAACTCCCAAAAGAAACCCAAGATTATTTAAGCGCTGAGAAAATCTCTATGGGTCACGCCAGAGCTCTAATATCTCTAGAAAACCCTGAACTCCAAATCTCTCTTTCCCGCCAAATCGTCCAGAGAAACCTTTCTGTTCGGAATGTGGAAAATATGATCTACAAACTCAAACATAAACCTTCAGCTCAAAAAAGTGGTGTCCCTGATCCTGACTTAATGGCACTTCAAGAAGAATTTTTAAAAATCTTAGGAACTAAAGTATCTATTTCTGGAACTCATAATAAAGGTGTGATAAAAGTATATTATTTTTCAATGGATGATTTAAACAGAATCTATGAAAAAATCAAAGGAGCAAGTTAATGAAAGAAAAGAAAAAAGAGATAAACGAAAATAAAATTACAGGCTTCTTCGATAAAGAGACAGAATTTGAAGGGGATTTAAGATTTAAAGGCTCTTTCCGTATCGACGGCTGTTTTAAAGGAAAAATCCACTCTGATTCCATTCTCATCATCGGAGATAAAGGAAAAGTCGAAGCAGAAATAAAAATCGGCCGCCTCATCATCAACGGCGAAATCAAGGGTAATATTCAAGCGTCAGAAAAAGTTGAAATAACCTCCAACGGACGTGTCATCGGTACTATTGTCGCTCCTAAATTGGTAGTAGAAGAAGGAGCCTATCTTGAGGCAAACTGTCAGACAACTGATAAAGTTCCTCAGGCCTTGCCAGAAAAAAAGATTAAGGAAGAAATAAAACCTTGAAAAAAGCCACTGGTATTATCCCTGCTCGCTATCATTCTGCACGATTTCCTGGAAAACCATTGGCTCTTATCAAGGGAAAACCGATGATCCAAAGAGTCTATGAAAGAGCAAAAACCGCAGAATACCTTACTCGCCTTATCATCGCTACGGACGATGAAAGAATTTTTAAGACCTGCAAGGCATTCGGTGCCGAAGTGCAGATGACCTCTCCTCACCATAACTCGGGCACAGAGAGAGCAGCTGAGATTGCCGAGAAACTCAACACTCCAATTGTGATCAATATTCAAGTAGATGAACCTCTTATTAGAGGGAAAATGATAGATGAGCTGGTTTCTGCACTCCAGGATGAATCCATCCCGATGGCCACGCTTGCTGCTAAGGTAAAAGATATCAGGCTTCTATATGAGAAAAATACGGTCAAATTAGTCGTAGATAAACAAGGCTTTGCCTTATATTTTTCTCGCTCTCCGCTCCCTTTCAATCCTACAGATCATTTCTTGCAGCACATCGGAATTTATGGCTATCAAAAAGATTTCTTGCTGGAATTCTGCAGCATGCAACCCTCACGACTTGAAAAAACAGAAAAATTAGAACAGCTTCGAGTTCTGGAAAACGGCTACAAGATAAAAATCATAGAATCTCCATTTCAAACCTTGAGTGTCGACTCTCCTCAGGATATAATCAATGTGGAAAACTATTTAAAAAAAAGAGAAGATGAGTAAATTCATTTTTATTACAGGAGGAGTCGTTTCTGCCTTAGGCAAAGGAGTAGCTGCAGCTTCAATCGGAATGCTTCTGGAGAGTCATGGCTACAGAATAACCCTCCAAAAATTCGACCCTTACCTTAACGTTGATCCTGGCACAATGAATCCCTTTCAACATGGAGAAGTCTATGTTACAGACGACGGAGCTGAAACAGACCTCGATTTGGGGCATTATGAACGGTTCACATCAACAAAAACAACCAAGGAGCATAACTGGACAGCTGGTAAAATTTATGAAAATATCCTCCGAAAAGAACGCATGGGAGAATATCTTGGCAAAACAGTTCAGGTTATTCCTCATGTCACAGATGAAATAAAAGAGGCCTTCAACACTGTAGCAGATAAGAATGATATTGTTATCATTGAGATCGGAGGAACCGTGGGCGATATTGAAAGCTTACCTTTTTTAGAGGCGATTCGACAAATGAGACTCTCTCTAGGAAAGGATAACACTCTTTTTATCCATCTGACATTAGTTCCCTTTATTAAGACCTCTGGAGAACTCAAAACAAAGCCTACTCAACATAGTGTCCGCGAATTGCAGGCTATAGGAATTCAGCCTGATATTATTCTCTGCCGAACTGACAGGTTCCTCCATGAAGAAATAAAAGCCAAAATTTCTCTCTTTACTAACGTCCCTTTAGAGGCGGTCATCACAGCTAAGGATGTCGATAATATCTATGAAATTCCCCTCATTTTTGCCCAGGAAAGGCTGGACAGCATCATCCTCAAACAACTGAAGCTTCCCCAAAAGAAACGTCGTCTTGGACAGTGGAAGACAATGGTGGAAAGGAAAAAAAACCTCCATGATGAAGTCACTATTGCTTTAGTGGGAAAGTACGCGGGGCTCCAGGATTCTTACATGAGCCTAAAACAGGCATTAGAACATGCAGCCACAGCACATTTGCTTAAACTTAACATCGCATGGATAGAAGCCGAGGATTTGGAAAAGAAAAAGCCAGAAGACATATTGGGAAAAGCCGATGGAATTCTTGTCCCGGGTGGTTTCGGCACAAGGGGAATAGAGGGCAAAATCAAAGCCGTAACCCTTGCTCGAAAGCGGAAGATTCCCTATTTCGGAATTTGTTTAGGGATGCAATGTGCCGCGATTGAGTTCGCCAGAAATATAGCCCATCTCCAAGGCGCAAACAGCTCAGAGTTCGACACCAAAACTCCTCATAAAATTTTCTTTAAATGGAGGGAACTCAAAGGAGTACAAAAGCTCGGCGGCACCATGAGACTTGGACAATTTTTGTGTCGCCTCCAAAAAGGCTCCTTTGCCGAGAAAGCCTACAGTAAAGCAAATATCTACGAGCGGCACCGACATCGCTACGAATTTAATCCTGAATACGAAGAGATTTTAAAAAAAGCCGGGCTTGTGATTTCGGGGAGAAACCCTAAGCATAAGCTGGTTGAAATCATAGAAATCAATAATCATCCATGGTTTCTTGGCTGCCAGTTTCATCCCGAGTTTAAATCGAAGCCATTAAAACCCCATCCTCTTTTTAAAGCTTTTATCGGAGCAACTTATGCCTATCGCTGCAAAAGAAATAATTATAAGCCCAAAAATTAAGGTAGGAGGAACTAATCCTCTTTTCCTGATTGCAGGCCCCTGTGTGATTGAAAGTCAAGATCACGCCTTTTTCATGGCCGAAGAGATAAAAAAAATATGTGAAGAGCTTCAGATTTCCTTTATTTTTAAAGCCTCGTATGATAAAGCCAATCGCTCCTCGATTAAATCTTACAGGGGACCAGGTCTCAAGCGAGGATTGGAAATTCTGAAATATATAAAAAATCAGCTGTCTATTCCTGTGCTCTCAGACGTCCATGAGACATGGCAAATCGAGAAAGCAGCCCAAGTGTTAGATGTGCTCCAAATCCCAGCTCTCCTCAGTCGGCAGACAGACTTGATCGTTGAAGCTGCTAAAACAAAAAAGCCGATAAACATCAAGAAGGGCCAATTTCTATCTCCTCACGAGCTAAAAAATGCTGTAGAGAAAGCCCTCAGCCAAGGAAATGAAAAGATTATTCTCACTGAAAGGGGAACTTCTCTTGGCTATAATAACTTAGTTTTCGACATTCGATCTATTCCTATCATGAAGAAATGGGGATATCCTGTGGTCATAGATGCCTCCCACAGCGTTCAAAAACCAGGAGGGAAGGGAACTTTTTCAGGAGGAGATGCCGAATTTATCCCTTACACAGCAAGAGCAGGCATAAGCGTTGGAGCAGATGGGCTTTTTCTTGAAGTTCACGATAATCCTCAAGAAGCACTCTCAGACAAACATAATTCATTGAAGCTCAATAAATTAAAAAATCTGCTCCTCTCCCTTATCCAACTAAAAAATGTCAAGATATGAATAACGCCCCCTTTAGAGTATAATAAAAAACTATGAAAAAAGAGGAAATCATTAAAACTGGCAAAGATGTATTAAACGCAGAGGCAAAAGCAGTTAGCTCTTTAGCTTCAAGGCTTGACGAAAATTTTGCCAAAGCCGTAGACCTTATTTTCCGAAACCGCTTTCGAGTGATTGTGACCGGAATGGGGAAATCTGGCCTTATCGGACGGAAAATCGCAGCAACCCTGGCAAGCTGCGGAACACCAGCCATCTTTATCCATCCCGCTGAAGCTGGACACGGGGATCTCGGTATGATACTCAAAAAAGACATCTTAATAGCCATTTCTTACAGCGGAGAAACACGAGAAATTCTAGACCTTTTAGATTTTGTCAAAAGAATCGGAGTGAAACTCATCAGCATCACAGGTTATAAAAATTCAAGATTGGCCAAATACAGCGATATTGTCCTTGAAGCAAAAGTAGAAGAGGAAGCAGGCCCCGACGGTCTAATCCCAACATCAAGCTCAACCACAGCCTTAGCCCTGGGAGACGCGATTGCAATTGCGTTGATGAAGAAGAAAGGCTTTGGAGAGAAGGATTTTGTTTTTTTTCACCCTAAAGGGCAAGCCGGGAAAAGACTTCTTAAGGTTAAAAATTTGATGCACAGGGACCAACAGATTCCATACATCTTTAGAAATGCTTGCATGAAAGAAGTTCTTGAAGAAATGAGTAACAAAAAACTAGGGATAACCTGTGTCATAGATGAAGAAGAAAACCTCATAGGGATAATAACTGACGGTGATTTAAGGCGAATGATTCAAAAATATAAGAATAATTTTCTTCAAAAAATTGCTGAAGACTGTATGACTCCTCACCCTATCACTATCGAAAGAGAGGATTTAGCCACTAAGGCCTTAAACCTCATGGAAGAGAACAAAATCACTTCTTTAGTCGTTATGAACAAAAAAAGGAAAATAGATGGCATCGTCCATCTTCATGATTTGTGGCGGACAGAGATGTTCTGATGGATAAAAAAGAGCGAGCCCGAAAAATAAAAATGATTCTGATGGATGTCGACGGCACCCTCACAGACGGAACTCTTCTTGTGCTGCCTGATGGCGAAGAACTCAAAACCTATAATGTAAAAGACGGCACAGGCATCTTACTCGCTCACCTGGCAGGCCTAAAGACCGGAATTATCACCGGGAAAATCTCAAAATCCCTGGAAAAAAGGGCTGAAAAGCTTAAAATTTTTGAAGTTTATCAGGGAATTCTTGATAAAAAAAGGATCTTGGAAAAAATCCTGGATAAAAACAAGCTCAATTTTGACCAAATTGCCTACATAGGGGATGATATAGGCGATCTTGAGGTCATCAAAGCAGTGGGGTTGGCTGGGGCTGTGGCTGATGCTCATCCTGAAGTGAAAAAATATAGCCACTTTATCTGCTCCATCTCAGGAGGGAAAGGGGCTGTGCGCGAGTTCATCGAATTTATCCTCGAAGCCCAAGATAAATGGAGTATAATAAAAGCCAAATTCAATAATTTAACTGATTTAAGGGATATATCGGAAAAGAGGGAACCATAACCCCTGCACAGAGAAGCATAAACGCAGATGAACAAGTTATGCCCGGTTATGTAAGCTAAGCATTTACGTAGGATAATTGAGAACTGATAAGACACAAGAAAAGTGTAGGGCCCGTTCCCCGAACGGGCTTGGCATGAACGGATGATAAAAAATCACTTTTAGACAAGCTCAAATTTTTAAATCAGGAGTAACCAATGAAGAGTGAACCGTCGAGAATGAATTATTACAATTTATTGATTACTCCTTACTAATTACCCATGGCGGACTCACCACCCACGAACGATGAAAATGACCTATTTTCTAAGTAATTTATGGAGGAATAAATTGGATATCAAACCTGAAATCTTCAGACAGTATGATATAAGAGGGATCGTCAACAAAGACCTGACTTCAGAAACTGTCG
>JAUWYH010000173.1 GCA_030615975.1 Candidatus Aminicenantota bacterium | reverse complement strand
ATATAAATTCGGCCTCTGTCCTGAAGCCAGCCCGGTCGGCCTCCTCCTTTAAAGAGGCGGTTAGCTTCTTCTATCCTGGCAAAATAGGCTTCTTTGTATTCATTCATCTCTGTTCCAGGAGTGGGGTCTCTTCTCTTCCAGAATTCCTCGATGAAGTCAGCCCTGGCTGAAGGAGGAAGTTCCAAAAAAATCTTTGTTTCCGCCCTGGTGATTATGTAACGGACTTTATCGAAAAACTCATCGCTTAAAGGGTCAAGCCTGCTTTCTAATTTTTTGGTGGCGCATGCAGCAAAAAGCAAAAATAGGCAAAGAATAATAGTTAAAATCAACCCTTCGCTTTTCCTCATTTTTTTCTCCTTAATTATTATAATTAAAAATTATTGCTATGCCAATGGGTGAACCCGGTATCATTTTTTACAGCGCTGATCAAATAATAAACTCCATGACTTTTTTCATCTCTTCTCCCCCTGTTCTGTTTTTGATTAGGGCGTAAAAAAGGTTCTTTCCTCGATAAAGCCTTTTAACGTCTTCCTCTATGAGAAAGGGAATTTCGATTCTGTAGCTCTTTCTTTTATTTTCTTTAAGCTTCTCATCGTCTGTTTCGACTTTATATGAGCCTTCATATTCCCAGATAAGGTTGCCTTCGAAATCTTTCAACTCGATTTCAATATCAAGCACTGTCTCCAACTTATCCTCTGCGGCTCTGAACCAGAGATTGGCGTAAGGAACATCGATTTCGATTTGTCCTTCAACCCTTTCTTTCTCCACCAGGGTCTTTTTTACTCTCCAGTTAAAATCAGAAAATTTTCTTTCCCCTTTTATAGTGTCTTGAGCCTGAGCCTGCGCCATGCTGAGTTCATGCATATACATCAGGTTATACGAACGTATAGAGGTCAGGTCCCAGGTAATAAGATGATAACTTCCAGTGCAGGTCGAATCGATAAAGACAATGGGGAAATTTCCATAGTACCAAATCTCCCGGCAGCGGCTGTATGGATCTCCTCCCATAGGATAAGTTATCCTGTCTGTGGGCGGCCCGAAAAGGACATAGATCCTTCCCCTATCAGTCAACCATCCTGGTTTTCCCTCGGTGGCAAAAAGCTCATCAGTTCTTTCAATTCGGTTGAAATATTCCATCTTGAACTCATTCTCTTCTGTCGAAGGGTCAGGATCGCGGCGCTTCCAGAATTCTTCCTTGAAATTTTCTTTCTCTGAATCAGGAAGTTCGAGAAAAATTTTTCTCTCTTTCCCCGTAATAATATATCTCACCTTTGATAAAAACTCGGCATTCACAGGGTCTAACTTTCGCTCCAATTTATAGAGCTGGCAGGAAGAGGAAAAGGAAAGGAGGAAGAAAGATATGCAAATAGAAGGCAAAAGCACTGAGGAAAGAGCTTTTATTTTTTGCTTTTTTCCCAAAACAAATGAATTATTCATTTTTTCTCCTTTAAAGCCTCAATATTCTTTTTGATTTGAGGCTGGTTTGGATTTATCTCCAGGGATTTTTCCCAGGCTGCCAAGGCTTCCTCTGGATTGCCCAATTGAAAATAACATTCCCCTATGGAGTTGAGGAGGTTGATATTCAAGCCGTAATGGGAAATGGCTCTGTCAAAAATCTCGATAGCTTTGCTCAATTCTCCTAAATTCTGGTAGACTCTCCCCATGATAAAAAACACTTCATATGCTGGGGGCTGGGGCTGATTTAAAAAGGGAAGCAAAATGGGCTCAATTTTTTTATATTCAGCCAAGGCCACATAGACTCGGGCTAAATTCAAGGCAAAATCGACGGAGTCTTGTTTTTTCTGGAACGCTTCCTCCAGATAGTCCCGAGCTTCAGCTATTTTGCCGTTGTTGAAGAGCTGGGTTCCTATGATATAGGGATATATTGGATCTTCCGTACTGGGCAAAAGCTTAGAATAAACCCAGGGACGAGCTATGGCTTCCATATGAGTTATAGCAAATTCCTCGCTATTAAAAAGGACTTCCTGCCCATCTACAAAAAGAGAAACTTGTATCCGATAATGAGCAGGTAAGAATTCACTAAGAGAAAATTTCTGGATAAAATTCGGAAGCTCCGGATACTGATCGATCTTTTTGGTGATAGAACGAAACTCCTCTCCTCCCTTAATAAAAGTGAATCTGAGCTCCGCATTTTCTTTCAGTGCTTGACTTAAACCATAAATCTGGAAAGCCACAACCAAATCATCCTGCCTGAGAAAAACTCTGTTCGCCTGGAAATAAATCTGATAATTACCTAGTTGAAAAGGCTTGAGTTTATTTTGTCCCATCTCACGCCTGTTCATCTTATAGCCCAGAATGAGGGAAGTCATCTGGAGAGCAGTTTCATCAGGAGGGATGAGGAGATCTCGTTCCAGAGAAGTAAACTCTTTGGAGACCTCATTTTTAACAAGGACAGATAATTTATAATTCCCAGGAATAAGAGGAAACATATCACGAATACTGAGAGGCCTGCGGCTTATATTCTCCATCTGTTCTTGATCGAATCCCAGGGATATACTCTTTTCAAACTGATAAATATTTCTACCTTCTGAATCTGAGACTGTCCCGTTTAGCTTCAAGTTTGTAGAATATTTATTTTCGTATTGACTCACAGAAAGCCTTTCCGGTTCGATGGCATAATGAACAAAATATATTCCTGAGCGATCCTTTATAACCTTGACTAAAGAATCACTGGCCATGTAATTAGCGCTGTACTCCACTTCTACAATATCCTTGTACTCGAGAAACTTCTGGGCATATTTCTCTTCCACTTGCCTCACAGGAACTGTCTCGACTTTCTGGATCAATAAATCTGAAGAGAGGGAAGGCCGTCCTAAAACGGCAGATCCTTCACCAGGAATAAGGGTCATAGAAACTCGGGCTAAGTCAGGCTCAAACTCATCGAGCTGCTTATAGGCCTGCAAGTAGTCCATAGGGTCACCGTAGTAAGAGGTCATCAATGCCTGGGGCCCATCCTTGAGTGGGCTGTAAAGTTTGTACTCTCCTGTGAACCCTGCCTGGAAAAAGACAAGGTTAAATCCCGGAGGGAGACCAAGGTTTGTTTTACCCTGATAAAACCAGACTACAGTTGGGTAAGTCATGGTCTTTCCTTCATACCTTTGAATGTCGATAGGTTCCCCCAGAATGATGTAGATCCGTCCTCGATCTGTTTTCCATCCTGGCTTTGGCGTTCCTCTGCCAAAAAAATGGTTTACGTAATTGATGCGGCGATAGTGCTCTTTTTTAGCTTCGTTTTCAGGAGTACCGGGGGTAGGATCTCTATGCTTCCAGAAAGCCTCAATAAATAGGTCTCTCTCCCGGTCTGTATCAAGCTTTAAAAAAACTTCTTTCTCAAGGGGAGCAATGATGTAGACCACCTCTTCCTCCAGCCATTTTTTAAAACGAGGTGGAAGATCGCCTGTTTTAGCCTTTAACTCGCCATAAAGGAAGAAAAGGAAGACTATAAGGAAAATGAAAGATAATTTTTTCATAACTCGAAAACTCCTTTTTCTTTTAAAAAACATCATCTCTATCTTATAAAGTAAAGCGAATCGCAAATAAATTCAAGATGGAAAACATCATTTTTTCATAATTAAAATCAAAAGAGCTCAAGTAACTGAATATGCGATTTATCCCTCACTTTATCAAAATATTTTTTGTCCGAAGTAATGAATATGCCTTTCTGCTTAATTGCCAAGGCATGATAGGAGGCATCGTAAAAAGTCACTCTAAGATCTCTGATTAATTCAAATATCAATCGGCAAACATCCTTTGACATTCTATATTCTTTGAATTCATAGTCTAATAAGATATCCATTATTTCTTTTGAAGATTCTGGATGT
>JAUWYH010000145.1 GCA_030615975.1 Candidatus Aminicenantota bacterium | reverse complement strand
AAATCCCATCCAATAGAACGGACTAGAATAATACGGCCTGTAGCGATAAGAATACGGACTATAGTCATAGTCGGAATAATAATCATCATATTCTTCATATACTCGAGGTTCCACTATTATTCTTTTCCCTGTATACCGCTTTTCAATAACAGCACAACTTGAAACAAGGAAAATCAAAGAAAAGATAAGAACAAATTTTTTCATTTGTTCAACTCCTTTAACTGTTTTACATTATACATCAATGCAATCTTTATGCCAAATATTATTAGGCAAATCCAAAACATTTTCGCTTTTTTATTGTCATATATCAAGGACAATTGTATTAAAAAAATACAACAACTCATATACGTCTATCTGGAAAAGCGCGTTTTTCTAATCAGACATTCTAAGGACGGCAGCACCGTTAATCTTACCAGCCTTGAGGAGCTGGAGCACCTTATTTGCTTCTTCAAGAGGAAAAACCTCGGTTGTTGTTCTGATAGGAATTTCAGCTGCAATTCGGAGTAGTTCCTCTCCATCCTGTCGGGTGGCATTGGCCACGCTGCGAAGTGTCCGCTCATGGTAAAGGTATTTTTCGTAATCCATCTCAGGTATGGGGCTCATGTAAATTCCAGCCAGAGCCACTGTCCCTCCTTTCTCTGTAACCCTTAAAGCATCAAGAGCTATCTCTCCTGCCGGTGCAAAGATTATGGAACTGTCGATTTTGGAAGGAGGGTCATCTTTAGATGTTCCTGTCCAGATCGCGCCCAGCTTTCTGGCAAGGGCACGATGTTCTTCGCTTCGGGAAAAGACATAAACTTTACAGCCCCATTGGACAGCCACCTGGATAGCCACATGAGCAGAAGCTCCAAACCCATAAAGGCCAAGGCGCTCTCCAGGTTTAATTTTGCTCAAGAGAAGGGCTCTGTAGCCGATAATTCCAGCACAAAGAAGAGGGGCGGCTTCTCTATAAGAAAAAATTTCAGGAATGCTGTAGGCAAATTTTTCATGGATAATCATGTACTCAGCATATCCGCCGTTGACATCGCAACCTGTAAAACGGGCGTTTTTGCAGAGGTTTTCGTTCCCTCGGGCACAAAATGCACACTGACCACAAGCAGAATAAAGCCAAGCTACTCCAACCTTCTCCCCTTCTTTGAATCGAGAAGCCCTCTCTCCTTGCTTTTCCACGATCCCAACAACCTCGTGGCCAGGGATTATGGGAAGTTTTGCCTGGGGAAGTTCCCCTTCCACTGTATGAAGATCTGTACGACAGACACCGCAGATTTTAATCCGAATGAGAATATCCTCAGGACCAGGCTTAGGGACAGGAAGGTCAACAAGTTCGAGGGGATTCTGGTCGATGGAAACGAATCCATTTAATATCATTGCTTTCATTGATAAGACCTCTTTGTTGAATATTTATAAATAGCTTAAGTTAAAAGGGAAGTCAAAAACATTGCTCATATGCCTTTTACTTCACGGCAGTCATGAATACGGCTAATATTTTTATCAGTATGACACTCACCACTCCAACTGATAGAGCTGCTAATAAGCCTACCAAAAAAGGTCGGGCTCCAAGTTGCTTCAATCTTTTGATATCTGTTCCAAGTCCAATACAAGCCATTGCAACAGCAAGAAAATATCCTGCCCATTGTTTAACGATATAGCAAAATTGATTCCATCCTTCAGCATTCCACAAAAAGTTTTCACCCAGAACAAAATAGTCACCAAGAGACCTGACAATTGCCATAGCTATAAAGCCAAGGATAAAAACTGGGAACAATGCCACGATCTTCACTTTTTTAGAGGAAGTTGCCCCATTTCTCTTTATGTAAAAATATGCCATGAGGGGAATAACTAATGCCATAAAGGCATTTCGAACAAGTTTTGTCACTATTGCGACATCGGCACCTGTTGGATTTACTGTTCTATCGGCACCTATCCAGAGCTGGTCATACATGAGACCCGCACCCGCAACCTGGGCGGTTTCGTGAATAGATGTGCCTAAAAATATCCCTGATTTGATATGCGACATCGAAAATATAAAATGACTCACATATGGGTAGAGAAACATCGCTATGAGGCCGAATATGGTAATCGTTCCAACTGCATATACTACTTCCTCTTCCTTTGCTTTAATTGCAGGACCTGTGGCAACAATAGCACTTGCTCCGCAAATTCCGGTTCCGACTCCAATCAGTGTACCAAGTCTCTCTCCAAGACCAAGCTTTTTAGTGGCAAAAAGGGTCAAGAAAATTCCTGTTGATATGCATACTATCACTATGCCAACACTGAGGGCTCCTATTTTGAGGACCGCAAATATACTGAGTCTGATTCCCATTAATATAATCCCAAGCCTGAGAAGTTTTTTTAGACCGAAACTGACACCAGGAAAGCAACGTCTGTGAACACCTGTAGTGTTTTTGACTATTATACCAAGGAAGATAGCCATCATGATTGCGCTTACTGGGCTTTTCTCAAGTCCTAGAAGCCTTGCTATCCCTTTTGTCATCTGTATCCCAACTATGGTAACTACGGCTGCAAGTACAAGCCCAGGGAAAATTTCAATGGGATTCTGCATTCCAAACAGGATATTAAGAATTCTCGAATCTTTCTTTTCGTTCATTCCTTTTTCTTAGGTACGTTAGATGCTACATTTTCTTTTCTTTTTGTTCTTGAATTTTCCGTCTTAATCGCTCCATCCTGTAGGTAAAATCCTTCTCATAATAGGAAGAGACGCCTTGAGAGACAACAAAACCTTCTTCAGCCATTTTCTTTGCTTCTTCGTATTTTTTCGCTCTGTGTTCGAAATGCATGGCAAGTTCTCTTATCGAGTACAGCTGAGCTGAGCTTACCACAGGAGAAGAAGCGATATCATTCCATAAAGAGACTGCCTTCTCCCATTCACTGTTTTTCTTAAAATAGTGAGAAAGTTTTCTTTTGGCCATAAAGGATACTTCATCCGATAATTTGCCGTCAAGAGCCCGTTTGTAAAAATAAACAGACTTCTCCACCTCTCCGATATTTTCCATGATCTTTCCTGCTCCGTAGAGGTCCATCGCATCTGCCATCTCCTCTTCTTTCTCTTCGGAAAAGATGAAAGAGCCCATTATGACCACTCCCAAAAGAGAAAGGATATCTTCTTGATTGTGGTAAAGAACAGGCTCCATCAAGGCGAAATTTCCTGTCTTAAGATACTGGAAATATCTCCAGGGAATCTCCGCTGAAGGGATATCTTCAGAGCGGTCTGCCTCAACGATCTCCCGGGAAAGATAGTAAAGCCTGCAGCTTTCGTACTTATGCCTCCATAGACTCCGGGCAGAATAAAGAAAATCAAGATGAGGAAGCGAAGAGAGATGGAAAGACCGTCTGTAAAGAATGAATCGGGTTTCAAGGAGAGGCATATCAAAACCCTTCCCGTTAAATGTGACCACTGATTGAAAATTCATATCAAGAAAGAACTGGCTGATATCCTGAATCATCCTTTCTTCTTCGGCAAGATCTCCGAGAAAAAACTGAGAAACCCAGAATTTATCATCCCGGTAGTAGCCCAGGCCCACCAGAAAAGGCACAACACCCGTCCCTCCAGAGAGGCCTGTTGTCTCAAGGTCGATGAAAAGGGCGGTTGAAAGATCCAAACTTTTGAATGTCTCGTCTTTGCTCAGGCAAGAGAGAATTTCCCCCTTTATTTCCAATCCTGAAGAAAGGACAATTTTTCCGTATTTCGTGTCTAAAGGATATGGGTTTTCAAAAAACTGAAGAGGCTCCCTTTTAAGAGGTTCGAAAGGAACAGCCTGGGGTTTTTGAGGCTTTTCTTCTCTTGTAAGGTTAATGAGACGGTTCAATTTTTCTTTTAGAGAAAGATTCTCGGCTTTTTCCATTTTTTCCCATGTATCTTTTATGATTTGGGATTTAGAGCGAGCTTCTCTCTCTTTTTTCAGTTGCCTGAGTTTATCTTTGATGTCGGCCATTTTTATAATATTAAGTTTAATGACCCGATGAGGACATCGGGCTCTACAACTATCTTTTTAACAATACCTCTGGGAAATGGGTTCTGCATATTCTTATTAACCGCCCGATCCGAGATTGGGCCATAAATTTCATTCACCAAGAAATTGAAGAAGGATTGTTCGTGAGCGGGAACGGTTGTCAAAATCAACAAAAACAATCTGCTGCCAAGTCCCAAGATTAAGTGTTCCATTGGAGAAAGGGACAGTCAGTGAAGGCCCAACAAGAGAGGCGCGGACATGGGAAAATCCATTTCCATCTCCCCATCTTGCATCATGATGATAAGAGACGCTACTTGGGATGACTTTCTCCATGAACTCAGAGAAATCTTTGACCAGGCCTGATTCATACTCAATGGTTGTTAAACCACCAGTGGATCCTAGAACAAATAAGGTCACAATACCGTTCTTTAATCCTTGATCGGATAGCTTTTGGGAAACATCTCCGGTGAGATCTTTCATGTCATTGAAACCACCTGTAGAAAAACTCAGAGAATCGCTCTTTACTTTCATGTCTAATACTCCCTTTTAATCATATGACATATTA
>JAUWYH010000054.1 GCA_030615975.1 Candidatus Aminicenantota bacterium | reverse complement strand
TCACCCTGTAATTCATCTCTAAGAGCGATTGATTAGTTTATAGGCGTATGGAACAATGCCTCTTAAAGTGAAACTAGCAAGACCAGTGAATAAATCCTCCATCCAAGGCGCTGCCAGAGTTGCGAAGAAAGAGCGAAGCTTCAAGCTCTCTCTTCTAACTTTGGTGATCGGAATCGATGCTCATGGAAACAAATTTCAAGAAAGAACTGAACTCTCTTCTATAAGCTCTCAAGAGGCCATTTTTTGGCTCAATTCTGGGGTGACAATAGGCTCCAAATTGAATCTATCTTTAGATGTCCCCAAGACGCTTGTCTTAGAAAACCAACTTAAACTTCTAATATCAGGCAGAGTTTTCTATGTCAAAGCAGAGGGAAACAATAATAAAAAACAGCTTATTTCTATCCATTTAGATAAAAATTATAAAATCCAGTCCATTCCCAAAAATATATAAATCTGCAAAGGTCGCTTCGTCCATCCCCGAATATTTTCTTTTGTCATAAAATCCGGGAAGCATCTCCAATTCCATGATATATTGAAATTATAAAACAGGTTTTTGTCACGGAAAAAGAGATGCTTACTAAAATCCGATCTACTTGACAATAGCTTTTTGATTTTATAGTATATTTAATAATTTGAAGAAATTATGAAAGGCATTTAAACCTTATGAGGGGTAAACTAAAAAAGAATTAACAATGAATAAAAAATATCAAGCTTCCGGGGAAGAAAAGATCAATGTCATCGTTTATTGTCCTTCGGATTTAATCCTTTCAGGAATTTTGAAATCTCTAGAATCAGATTCAGATATAGAAATAAGCAATGTCGATAAAAGTACAATTGATTCTTTTTTAGAATCAATAAAAAATTTTAAACCTAGCGTAATTCTTTTTGCTAACTTTGAGCCTTTACCTAATATTCGAGAAATTTGTAAAGCGATAAAAGAGATTTCAGATGATCAGGCTAAATCGCAGTTGCTTATTTTAGGAAATATTCCTTCTCATGAAGAAATCGTCGGCCTTATGAATGCAGGAGTAAGAGGTTATTTTGATTTGAATGCTCCATCGGATGAATTGGCTGAAGCCATTCGAGTGATCCATAGAGGAGAGATCTGGCTTCCTCGTGATAAAATGACTAGCATTATGGACAGGATAATTTCTGTTGTTGGAAAGGATCTTAAGGAAAAAACATTAGATCAATTGACTCCCACAGAATTTCAAGTTCTCAGATTGATCGGTCAAGGGAAGAGCAATGATGAGATTGCTGAGGCGCTTTTTATCAGCAAAAATACAGTCAGATCCCACATCAAAAGCATATATGCTAAGCTCGACACTCATAGTAGGCTCCAACTTGCACTTTACGCTATTAATTCTGCATTGTTTTAAGCCTAGAAAGTTAATAGTGAGGTTACAATGGCAAAAAACTCAAGATCAAAAAAGACTTCCTCCGATAAAGATTCAAAGAAGGGTGTAGCACTACCAGATTTTAAAATAGAGCGTCGAGGAGAGTGGCGCTTTGAGCTACCCCTTTCAGCTATAGTCGAAGGAAAACTTCCGGACGGAAAAAAGTTCCAAGAAAAAGTTACTCTTCAAAACATAAGTTCAGGAGGGGCCTATTTCATTCTTGATTCAGGTGTAATCGTCGGCTCAAATCTCAACTTAGTCATAGAAGTCCCAAGTAAATTGAATGAGGAAAAAAAGCTAAAACTTTGTCTCGGTGGTCTCACTATCCGTCTCGAGCAGCCTTCCAAAAAAGGGAAAAAGCAAGGGATTGCTCTCAAATTCCAAAAAAATTTTCAATTCATATCTGAGTCAGAAAAAAAAAGCTAGACTTTAAACTCTTAAATCAAGCTTAAGAATTCCTCAAATTCTCAACTGCTTTTTGATTCCAAAAAAAAATTTTTATAAAATATCCTTGGAAATAATCATGATTATTGTTGCCTTAACAGGAGGAATAGCCTCAGGTAAATCTATTATAGCAAACATCTTTGAAGAGCTTGGATGTTACGTTCATCGTGCTGATAAGATAGCCCATCAACTCATGGAGCCTGAAAAACCCGCCTGGAAAAAGATAGTGGCTCATTTTGGTGAAAAAATACTCAATAAAGATAAGACCATAAACCGAACAAAATTAGGAGCTATTGTCTACGCCAAAGGAAAAGAAAGAATGTTTCTTAATAAACTCCTTCATCCTCTTGTCCTCGAAAATAAAAAAGAAGTAATTCACATTCTCCAGAAAAAAGGGTTATATAAAATTTTTATCTCTGAGGCAGCCTTAACTTTAGAGGCTGGATTTGCTCAATTTTTCGATAAGATAATTGTTGTTTATTGCAAACGAGAAGTCCAAATAAAAAGATTGATGGAAAGAGATCAAATAAACCGAGGGGAAGCTATAAAAAAAATAAAAACACAAATGCTTCCTGAGGAAAAACTGAAATATGCAGATTATGTTATCGATTCCTCTGGTTCTCTCAAAAAGACTGTTGAGCAAACAGAACGGGTCTTCAGAAGTCTGATGCTGGATTATGAATTAAAGCGTAATGCCGTAAAACGTAAAATGCAAAATGGAAATAGTATGAATTAAGGATTTAAACACAAAACGTGAGAATAATTAGAAAATGAAGACATTTAATCCCTATTCTTCAAGGCTTATTGACTTCAACGATGCAGTTAAAAGTGGAATCATGAGTTCATGATGTCCGATAAAATAAAATCCCTTGCTCTTCTTAACTAAAGGTCTCTTAATAACATTCTGATAGGGGCGATAATGGTGAATAAAATCAAATACAGCTGTAGAAAAATCCTGGAGTTTTTTCCCTTTATTCCTGACAAAAGATACAGCTTTGAGAAAGACCTCTGGTAACATCACAGCCGAACCTATGTTAATGTAAACCCCTCCGCCTTCAAGCTTTTCCAACAATGTGCAGAAAAGAAAAAAATCCTGCAAAGTTGTCTTGCCTAAAGTTTCTCCTTTTGCTTTTGGATGAAAATGAATAATGTCTGTCCCTATGGCCACATGTACTGTCACAGGAATGCCGAGTTTATGGGCAGTCCATAAAAGGCTTATTTTTTTATAAGGAAAATCAGATCCAGCTAACATCTCTCCAACAGCTTCACCCAAACCGAGACCCTTTTTTCCTCCTGAATTTATGGCATTATTCAACATTTCTCCGGTTTCTTGAGCCATACCAAACTGACCATCTCTAATTTGAAGCTCAACTTCTTCTGAAGTATGACCAGCAAAAGCAATCTCAAAATCGTGAATGATTCCAGCCCCGTTTAAAGCCAAAGCTGTCACCCATCCCTCTTCCATCAAATTGATTATTATCGGACTCAACCCAACTTTAATCACATGGGCTCCTAGAGCAAAAAGAATAGCTTTGCCTTTCTTTTTGGCTGCCTTCATCAAAGAAATAAATTCTTTAAAATCTTTTCCGGCTAAAATATTTGGCAGGCTGTTTAGAAAATTGCTAAAATTTTCGTCGGGGGTGAAAACCTGAGCAAAATGATGAATATTTACCTTGCTTTTTCTTGATAGAAGAGAATAAGTTTTTAGTTCCTCAGACGATAGAGACTTAATTTTGTCTTTGCTCATGGGTATTCTTAAAAGCCCCTATCTTAGTTTTAGGGGAAAAAGATATGGTCAACTTTTTTTATCGATCGTGACTCAATCATTCAATTACTTTGCACCTCTGTAAGTAAAAATAAGCCATTCTTCTGAACTGCTGATAGAGTGAGTCACTGGGCTACTGAAGTTGTCAAATATTCTTTAATTCTTGCCCAGGCCTGAATTTTATCCTTTTTCCTTCTTTGATTCTTATCTGCTTCTTTCGCCTGATATCTCTTCCATACCCTGTTTTCTTGGGAACAGCTTTGAAACTGGCAAAGCCTCTGATTTCTATTTTTTTATTTCTTACAAGAGCTTCCTTGAGCGAATCAAGAATGGTTTCTACGATTAA
This sequence comes from Candidatus Aminicenantota bacterium, assembly GCA_030615975.1. Classification (GTDB taxonomy): domain Bacteria; phylum Acidobacteriota; class Aminicenantia; order Aminicenantales; family Aminicenantaceae; genus JAUWYH01. The sequence continues at coordinate 4,694 of JAUWYH010000054.1, read as the reverse complement.
CAATGATGTTGCCCTGTTAAACTCTGATTTTTTTTCAAGATCAAGAGCGATATCATTCTTAATCATACGAATCTCCTTTTATCTAATGGATAAATTATAATTAATTTATTGAAAATAAAATGTCAAGATAAATTATTGACTTGTTTCTAAACTCTGTCTTATAATTAAATCAGATTGAAAAAAAAGATTTTTTTCCTTTTCCTTGTATTTATCTTACCTTTGCTCTGTCATTCTTCCATTTTAAAAATAACAGTCAACGCTCCTATTCATCCTGTCACCTCTGAATACATTCGAAACACTATTGACAGAGCAGAAAAAGAAAACGCTCAATTACTCATAATGACTCTCAACACGCCAGGTGGTCTGGACACCTCAATGAGAGAAATCATCGAAAGAATTTTGAGCTCAAAAGTACCTATCGCAGCTTTTGTCAGTCCTAGTGGTGCACGGGCGGCTTCGGCTGGATTATTTATCGCTATTGCCTGCGATATTTTTGTTATGGCTCCTGGTACAAACACAGGCGCAGCCCATCCTGTGGGAGTATCAATTACTGGCCAGGAAATGGACAAGACTATGGAGGAAAAAGTCACACACGATGCCGCCTCTTACATTAAAACTTTAGCTGAAAAAAGAGGAAGGAATATGAAAATGGCTGAGGGTGCTGTGAGAAAGAGCCTATCTTATACAGAAGAAGAAGCCTTAAAAGGAAAATTAATTGATTTAATAGCCAAAAACGAACAGGAAATCATCGATTATTTTGATGGAAAGACCATCAAAAAATTCGATGGAGAAGAAGTTGTGCTTAAACTCAAGGGGGAAGATATTGTCGACATTCCGATGACAGCAAGGCAAAAATTCCTGATCACTATTTCCAACCCTAACCTGGCTTATATCCTTCTCATGCTGGGTTTGCTCGGCATTTATTTTGAATTCTCAAACCCCGGATCTATTTTGCCTGGCGTATTAGGGGCGATCTGTCTTCTTTTAGCCATATTTTCTTTTCAGATTTTGCCCATTAACTATGTTGGTCTCATATTAATCTTATTAGCCATCGGATTATTTATCCTTGAACTGAAAGTTCAGAGTTATGGCATCTTATCTGTAGGAGGTATTATAGCTATGGTCATCGGCTCGATTATGTTGATAAATGCTCCTATTCCAGAGTTACGGCCTAGCCTGAAATTTATTATCCCTGTAACTATAGGTCTCTCTTTAATTTTTATCTTTTTAATCACCCTTGCCATCCGGGCTCATATAAAAAGAGTTTATACAGGTAAAGAAGGGCTTATAGGAGAAGAGGGTGTTGCCCGAACAGATATTGACCCAGAAGGAAAAGTTTTTGTCCATGGCGAACTCTGGCAGGCAGAATCACTGGAAAAAATTCTAAAAGGGACAAAAGTCGAAGTGGCAGAAGTCATGAAGAATCTAAAAATAAAGGTTACTAAGGCCTAAAATCTGCTTAACAATTTCTTGAAATTTTGTAAAGCTTTTAATAGAGTTAAGTCATTCAAAAGTAAAAACGATTCTAAATTAAGGAGGTAAAAATGTTAACTGTTCCAGTAATTATCATCGCTTTCATCGTTCTTTATATGTTGAATGCGATTAAGATTTTAAGGGAATACGAAAGAGGAGTGATTTTTCGTCTTGGCCGCGTCCTTGCAAAACCTAAGGGGCCAGGACTCATTTTTGTTTTCCCTCCAATCGACCGCATGGTCAGAGTAAGCCTTCGCATAGTTGCCATGGACATTCCGCCTCAAGATGTTATCACAAAAGACAATGTTTCGGTCAAGGTTAATGCCGTTATCTATTTTCGGGTGATGGAACCTCAAAAATCTATCATTGAAGTTCAAGATTATATCTTTGCCACATCCCAGCTCGCTCAAACAACTCTTCGAAGTGTTTTAGGAGAAGTGGAATTAGATGATCTTCTCTCTAAAAGAGAAAAACTTAATGTTCAACTTCAGGAAATCTTAGATAGACACACAGATCCCTGGGGAATCAAAGTTCAACTCGTCGAAATGAAACATGTGGATCTTCCTGATAATATGGTCAGAGCCATCGCTAAGCAAGCCGAAGCGGAAAGAGAAAGAAGAGCAAAAGTTATTCATGCGGAAGGCGAATATCAGGCTGCAGGCAAACTCACTGAGGCTGCCGATATCATTTCGACTAACCCTCAAGCTCTGCAACTCAGATTTCTTGGCACCTTGACAGAGATTGCCACAGAAAAGAATTCAACCATTATATTTCCTCTTCCTCTTGAAATTTTAAAAGCTTTTATTTATGAAAAGGGGGAAACCAAAAAGCCAAAGACAATAGTCCATGAAGAGTAGAGATTATAGAGAAATTCAGCTTGCAAGTTCCCATCTTGTTTTTATTTTTATTGGGATATTGATCCTGGGTGTGGTTATCTTTCTTCTTGGTGTCTCAGTCGGTAAAAAGCAGGCACAAATTATCAGAGATTCAGGAATCTCCTCTGATGCAAAAATAGAAGAAGTTAAGGAAAAAGCACTTCCCCCTATAAAAGAGCCAGAAGATACCATCAGCAAAGAATTGGCTTCTCACCAGAAAATCAAAGAAGAAACACAGAAGAAAGCTTCTGAGGGGGAAGAAGGAAATCTATATTATATCCAGGTAGGAGCTTTTAAAAACAAAAATGCTGCTGAGTCTTTTGCAGAGAAATTCAAGAAGAAAGGCTATTCACCCTTAGTGCTAGATCCATTTCTTTCAGACAGAAACCCTGTTTATCGGGTAAGGTTAGGAGGATTTCCAACCAGGAAGCAAGCAGAAGATTTTAGGCAAAAATTAATCCAATCGGAAAAAAAGAAGAAAAGCGATTACTTTATAGTAAGCAAGTAAAAAGCAAGAGTCTGTTTCCTTGACCCTTTGCTGAGAAAAAAAGAAAGGCAATATTTCAACAGATTTTTTTAGGTTGAAAATCAAAAAAATTGATATTTCCCTTGCTCTATTGTGTGGAATTCTCACAGCTCTTTCTTTTCCAAAGTTCAACCTATCCTTCTTTGCCTGGATTTCTCTTATTCCCCTATTTTTCATAATCCTAAGACATAAGCCAAAGCAGAACTTTTTTCTTGGCCTTACAGCTGGATTCTCTTATTATGCCATTCTGATTTACTGGATTCCTTCTGTTCCCGTCCATTATGGCAATCTTTCGATACCTGTGAGTTTCCTTATTTACATCATATTTGTCCTTTTCTTATCTCTTTTCTGGGGATTTTTCTTCCTCCTCTTTTCTAAAATTCATCAATCTTTTCCTAAATTCGCTTTTATTCTCTCTCCTTTTATCTGGGTTTCATTTGAATATATTCTGACTCATATTTTCACCGGTTTTCCTTGGGGGCTGCTCGGTTCCAGCCAGTTTAAAAACCTTCCTCTTATCCAGATGGCTTCCATAACTGGAGTATACGGAATCTCTTGGGTAATCATTCTTTTTCAAAGCATGTTTCTCTTCTCTATTAAATACAAAAAAAAGGCTCCTTTTTTTATAACCTTAGCTTTAGTCTTTTTTCTTCATGGGGCAGGATTATGGAGCTTGAAAAAAGTTTCTTTGATAAGAAACTCATTTAACGGCTCTGTTATCCAGGGAAATGTTTCCTCTGATATCTACTGGGACAAAGTCTCCACTAATGAAATAATAAGCTTATTCAATCAACATCTTGACCTCAGCTATAAGGCATATTCTGATGGAACACATCTGATTATTTGGCCAGAATTTTCTGTTCCTCTCTGTTTTAGCTGCTCTGAAGCTCTTTATCAAGATTTTAAAGAAAAGCTTTTTCATTTTGTCCAGGAAACTGGATGTACTCTTCTCCTTGGTACCAATGAGATCATAGTTTCCAAAGGGACCATACACTACTACAACACAGCCTTGTGCCTCAACCCAGCCCTTTCCATTAGCCAGTATTATAAAATGCATCTCGTCCCCTTCGGGGAATACACTCCTTACAAAAAAATCTTCTCGTTTATCGAAAAAATGACACATTCCATCGGAGAAATAACTCCTGGGAGAGAATATTTTCTCCACCACTTTAAGACCCTCAAATTCGGCTCTCCCATATGTTACGAAATCATTTTTCCTAATCTGGTGCGAAAATTCGTAAAAAAAGGAGCCAACTTTATAGTCACTATCACCAATGACGGCTGGTACGGAAAAAGCTCTGCTCCATACCAGCATTTTTCTATGGCCGTTCTAAGAGCAGTAGAAAACAGGCGATATCTTTTGAGAGCTGCCACAACAGGAATAAGCGGAATTATCGACCCCAGCGGCCGAATCATTTCCCAATCTGAATTGATGACTCAGACTTATCTCACTGGAAGGATCACTCCTTCTCGAAAACTCTCCATATACACAAGATACGGTGACATTCTCCCTCTCTTCAGCTTGACTTTATCAGGTTTATTTCTTATTCTAACCATGATAAAGAGGATTCATGAAAGAAAAAAACTCAGCTCCAAAAGAGATTCTCTCTAAGCTTCAAGCTAGAATCAAAGAATACATTTCCAAATATGAAAAATTAAGAGGTTTTCTTTGACCTGACCAATAAGAAAGCAGAAATTGAAGCCATAAATAAAGAACTATCTTCTCCTGATATCTGGAAGAACCAAAAAAAATTTCAACCTCTTCAGCAAACTAAAAAACGGCTAGAAAAAGATATTTATCTTTTCGTAAAAATCACGCA
>JAUWYH010000012.1 GCA_030615975.1 Candidatus Aminicenantota bacterium | reverse complement strand
AAGGACAATAAACCGGCAATATTAATCATAATATCTGTCGGCTCTCTCATCCAGTTGTATCATGAGACTTTCAATCTTCTGCCTTTCCCTCTCAAGCTCATCCTCCTTCAGAGTGGAATCCAAAAGGAATGGCCTTCCGTAAATGGCCACAACTTTTGAAAAAGGATAGAACATCAAAAAATTATCCCAGCTTCTCAAGATCTTTTTTCTCGAAGTAGAAAATGTAAAGGGAACAAGATAGGCGCCGCTTTCCTGAGCAAGCTTAAGACCCCCAAGCTTCATCTTTCGATTGGGACCTCTGGGGCCATCAGACACGATAATCACCTCTCCTCCTTTTTGAAGTTCTCTTTTCATATAATTCCAGGCCTTTATGATAGCATGTGAGCCTGAGCCTCTTATTATTCGATATCCCCATTTGTCCATAATCCGGGCAGCGATTTCTCCATCCTCGCTTGGGCTTACCAAGGGTACAATTCCTCTTCTGCGGAAAAAATAGGGGACAAGGAAAATGCGGCCATGCCAAATAAGAAAAATCACGGGCTTTCCTGCTCTTCTCAATTCTTGGTATTCTTCCTTCCCCAAAATCGTCATTCTGGTGGATTTGGCCCACAACCACAAAATGACCTTGCCCAAAATCCCAACCAGAGCCCAACGGATTTTACCGAGAAGAGACATTAGATACAATCATATAAAAATAATCAGGAAGCGTAAAGGGTGAACAAGATAAAATGTAGGGCCTGTTCCCCGAACAGGCCTATGAAAAAGATGTAAGGCTCCATGCCTTCATCGGGCCGATGATGGCGCGTTCGGGGAACGCGCCCTACACGTTTCTGGCGTCTAGCTCATCTCACATGTTTGTCGATAATTATCCCAGTAATAAATCCCATCAAGCTCAAAGTAAGCCCATAGGGAAGCGAATACGGCCATGGAGGCAACCGAAAAGGAAGAAGATTTACTTCACATAAAAAGCCGATTAAAGAAAATCCTCCTCCCAGGAGGAGGCTCAAGAGTCCTGCTGTTGGGAGTTTTTTCTTGAGAAAGATCATGGCGATTCCGGGTATAAAAAGACCTTCTGCCATAATTTCAGACGCAAGTCCCAAGGTCTTGAGGATGCTCTGGAATTTAGTCGCCACCAGAAAAGCCATCGTCCCTACAAATAAAGTTGAGAGGCGGCTAACCAAAACAATTCGCCTCTCCTGAGAAGAAAAAATTTGCTGATAGGCATCACGAGTCAAGGACAGAGCGCCGGTATTGATGGCGGTATCCATGGTGGACATGATAGCCGCCACAATGGCAACGAATAAAAAGCCGCTTAAAAAAGTCCCTGTTTTTGAAGAAATTATTCCCGAGAGAAGAGGACCCTCAAGCCTCTGTAAGAAGAATAAAGGAAGAGAAAAGATGCCGATAAAAACCAGAATCCCATAGAGAAAAAAAAATGTTCCAGAGGAGAGAAATAAAGCGTTCTTTGCCGTCTTCTCTGTGCGAGCAGCCTGAATCCTCTGCCAGGCAATGGGGGAAATCGTCCAGGCCAGTGTAAAAGAGAGAACAATCAAAATGTTCTTTTTAAAATTAAAGAAAAAATTGAAATAATTTTCCTTCCCAAGCTGGGAGGCCAAGAGGGAAATCTCTTTTAAAGAAGATATGTCAGAAAGAAAAAAGAAAAGGCAAAGAATTCCAGTCGCCAATAGAAAGAACTGGAGGCTATCTGTAAGAGCTACTGAAAAAAACCCGCCAAGAACAGAATAAAGGAGGACAACAGCCGTTCCCAGTGCCAAGCTGTTAAGGTAAGAAGTACCAAGGAGCGGCTTTAAAAAATTGCCTATGGCCACCATTTGCGAGGAAGCCAAGAGGATCATATACCAGATGATTAAAAGAGAGGCTAGGTGACGCACACAACGCCCATAACGCAACTCAACAAGGTCGGGCAAGCTGATGATAGGAAGACGACGGATAGGCCTGGCTAACAAAAAGCCAAATAAAAGAACAGTAAGTATTGCGGGAATACCCATGACCCAAAATGAACTTACTCCTTGACCGTAAGCTTCATCTGTAGAGACGAGTAAGGAGGTTGCTCCAAACCAGGAAGCAACAAGAGATGAATAAACCAAAAGAGACGGAAGATTTCGGGAAGCGAGGAAAAAATCCTCAAGGTTTCTCATTTTCCTAGAAAAAAAGAAACTCAATAAAATAAGAAAGGCAAAGTAGACAAAGAGAAAAAGAAATAATTCGAACTTCATCCAGCAATTTATAACAAAAACATCCCTTCCTTAGCAAGCGGGGACGGTTCTATTTTTCTTCATTTTTTTTTAGACTATTTTTTTAAATTTTCTCCTCTATGCTTCTGTCAAAGTCAAAAAAAAGCTTTATACAATTGAAAAATAGAACCGTCCCCATTATAATTCAGAGGACATGAAACATATCGCCTGGCTATTCCTCTTCTCATTGCTCAGCTTCCCATACACTGCCGAGGACATCGCTCTTAGAGCAGAGACGAAACTTCGTTCCCTTCGTTCCATTCAGGCTAAGTTCGAACAAGTCTACTACTCATCAACCGTCTCCACTCCTTTAAGAGAAAAAGGGAATTTCTACTTTAAAAAGCCAGGCTTGATGAAATGGGAATACAAAGACCCGGAAGAGAGGACTTATCTCTTTAAAGAAGGTTTCATTTTGGAATATATTCCAGAAGACAATCAAATCATCAAATATGACTTATCTAGAGAAGAACATGAATCCGAAATCCTTTCTATTCTTTCAGGCCAGAAGGGAATCGTGGACAATTACTCGGTGGAGTTCAACCTCTTCCCTACGAAAAATTCAAAAGCCTTACAGCTAAAATTAACGCCAAAACAGGAAGATACCGACACTTTCATCTTATTGGAAATCGACGAAAAAACCTGGCTCATCCAAAAAGCTATATTTTTTGACTGGGCCGGCAATAAAATGGAATATAGTTTCTCAAAAATAAAGACCAATGTTCGATTCGCAAAAGACGTGTTTGAGCTGAAAGTCCCTCCTGGTGTGGAAATAATCGAAAATCAACCAAATTAATAAAAATGGAAAAAGGGGACAGCCTGCAGGCTTCTTTTTTTTTAAACCATTTTTTCTAGTTTCCGTATAATTCTTTGAGGACAGGAAGTCCTCCATGGATGAAGATAAGGAATTAATCGAACAAACTCTCAAGGGTGAAAGAGAGGCATTTGAAATGATCATCCGAAAGTATCAGCAGCCTCTTCTCAATTACATCGGGCGAATGGTTGGAGAACGACAACTTGCTCTTGATTTTACGCAAGAGGTGTTTATTAAAACATATTCCTCGCTTCATTCCTATAAGCCTCAATACAAATTCCGAGCCTGGCTCTTTAAGATTGCCTCCAATTTTATCATCGATTACTGGCGAAAGAAAAAAATAGATGCCTTCTCCATTGATCAATATCAAGGGAGGGACTACAATAGACCCTCCTTACAAATCCCTGATGACGAACCTTCCTTGGTTAGAAAACTCGAAATCTCACAACTCAGAGAAAGGATTGAACGAGCTTTAGAAAAAATTCCTGCTTATTTAAGAGAGTTGTTTGTCTGGAGGCATATCAACGAATTCAGCTATGAAGAGATAGCAGAGATAAAAGGCCTGCCTGTTGGAACGATTAAAAACAGAGTCTTTCAAGCCAAAGAATTGATTCGTCATGTTCTGGAGGGAAAAGAATGACATGCCTCCGAATCGACCAGATTTATCTCTATCTCGAGAAAGAGTTCTCCCCTTCTGAAAATAAAAAAATTGAAGAGCATCTTGCCTCCTGTTTAAAATGCAAAAATGCACTCGAAGAAAGAAGGATTTTGCTTCAAGCATCAGAAAGTCTTACACTCTGGGAAACACCCCCTGATTTCATTCGCCAGGTTATGGCCCAGATTTTCCCTGAAAAGGTTACTGCTAGGAGCTGGTTCATAACCATGGCTGTTGGCTTTTCTTCGATTATCCTCATGTTTCTTGCTTTCTTTTTGTTATCTGGCCAGAATCTTGCACGCCTCCTCATCAACCTTAGTTTTTCACTATTGGATCTAGTCCGAAACATTTCGATCCTTTTTGTCAAACTCTTTAAACTCGCTACTCTCCTTGTTAAAATTATTGTCCAATTCTCTAGATTCCTCATCGAGGGTTTTGCTCGCTTGACAACAATCCTTAGTCCTGAAATACAAATACTCCTTATCACCCTCACCCTCATTTTGTCTGCTTCTTTGCTTTACGGTATGAGAAGAAAATTCATGACTGGAGAAAAAGCATGAAAAATAAAAGACTAATTCCATTAATCGTTCTATTTATATTTATGGGGTATATGCCCCTGCAAGGTCAAGGTATTGTCGTGCAAGAAGATATCCTTGTGGCAGAAGATGAGGTTCAGGACAACGTCATAGCTTTAGGGGGAGACATCCTCATTAAAGGAAAAGTCAACGAAGGTGTTGTCGCCTTTGGCGGCACAATTACAGTGGAAGGCGAAGTTGGAGAGGTGGTTTTGGGATTGGGATCACAAATCACTTTGCGGTCTTCTGCCATAATAAGAGGGGACGTTGTCGCCCTGGGAGGGACTCTTGAAAAAGAGCCTGGAACAATTGTGAATGGAGATACCGTTTACTTCAAGATCGAGAACTTCAAAGATATATTAGGTTTTCTGAGCGGCGTGAGTTTTGCTCCTTTTATTCCTTTCCTTATCATTATCAAATTAATTACACTTTTTTTCTGGTTTATTCTTGCATTGGCTTTGACAGCCATCTTTCCCCGCCAGATTTCCTTTGCCTCCTCCCAAATCAGAAAATCTTTCTGGCCAGTTTTCGGTACAGGCCTTTTAGGCATCATCATCTTTACTGGCTTAATCATCTTTTCTGCCCTCCTTTCTTTAATTTTGATAGGCATTCCTATCCTGATCGTTCTCATTTTTATCGGGGTAATCATCAAAATTTTAAGTCGCGTAATCCTGTTTTTTTTCTTTGGAGAGAGCCTTTCCAAGGCCTTTAGCAGAAAGCAACCTTCTCCGCTTCTGGCTGTCATTTTAGGCCTAATCATAGTGGGTTTCATCGGCTTCATACCGGTTATCGGCTCTCTATTTTCTTTCGTTTTGAGTATAATCGGCTGGGGAGTGGTAATAAGGACAAAATTTGGAACAACCGAGAATTGGTTTAGAAGAAAGTAGGGGGCTCTTGCTGTTCTCGCCTTTCTAGCTTTTCTTGCTCTTCTATAACTCTAAAATCTCTTTTTCTTTAGCAGCAGAAATTTCTTCTAATCTCTTCATGTATTCATCGGTCACTTCTTGAAGCTTATCATAACCCCAAAACTTATCATCTTCTGTTATCTCTTTCTCATTTTCCAGTTCTTCAATCATTTCCTTGCTTTCTCTTCTCATGTTCCGAAGTACAGTTTTCTCTTCTTCTAACATCCTCCCTATATGCTTGGCTATTTGCCTTCTTCTCTCCTCATCCAAAGGAGGAATCGGGATCTTGAGAATCTTGCCATCGTTAACAGGATTAAGGCCAAGATCAGCACTCCTAATTGCCTTATCAATAGCTTCCAATAAGGAGGAGTCCCAGGGCTGGACTGTGATCAACGTAGGATCGGGGACTCCAAGAGTAGCCACTTGATTGATGGGGGTCAAGTTTCCATAATATTCCACTTTTATATCCTCTAAAAGGTGAATATTTGCTCGACCTGTTCTTAATTTGCTCAGATCCTTACGAAGATGCTCCACTGAATCCTTCATGTTCTTTTCAATCTTTCTTAATATATCTTTAACCATCCCTAAACCCTCTTTAAAGATATTGCATATTCGGCATTCTCCCAGAGTTGCGGAAAAAAAGGGACAGGCATCTTTTTCTGGAGAAAGGAAATAATCCTTTCAGGGACACTACACGCAGAAAAAGAAGCCTGTCCCCTTTTTTCCATAAGCCTTTCCTCAGGGAATCCAGGATTTCCTCTTAATAAACCCGTGTCCCAATTTTTTGGCCTAAAACGGCCTTTTTTATGTTTCCTTTCTTCTTAAGGTTGAAGACAATGATTGGCAGCTCATTATCTTTACATAAAGAAATGGCTGTCGTATCCATCACTTTCAAACCTTTTTTTATTACATCTAAATATTTAATAGAATAGAATTTCTTGGCGGTTTTATCCTTTAATGGATCGGCGGAATAGATACCATCAACTTTTGTCGCCTTCAATATCACCTGAGCCTTGATCTCCAGCGCTCTAAGAGCCGCTGCAGTATCTGTTGTGAAATAAGGACTCCCGATTCCTGCACTAAAAATGACAATTCTTCCCTTTTCAAGATGCCTTATTACTCTTCTCCTTATAAAAGGCTCCGCTACAGCTTTGATTTCAACAGCCGAGATGTGGCGGGTGAAAACTCCCTCTTTCTCCAGAGCGCTCTGGAGAGCGATTCCGTTCATCACAGTGGCCAGCAATCCTATGTAGTCTGCTGAAGCTCGATCCATCCCCACTTCGGTCCCATGCACTCCACGAAAAATATTTCCCCCACCAATCACGATAGCGATTTGAACCCCTAAATCGTGAATCTCTTTTATCTCTTGAGCGATGGACTTTGCCATCTCAAGATCAATTCCGTAGTCATATCCTCCTAAAAGAGATTCCCCAGAGAGCTTTAGCAAAATTCTCTTATAGGCAGGTTCAATTCGAGGCATAATATAAGTCTTAGGGTTTGCCCAACTCAAAACGAGCAAACCTTCTTATTTTTATGTTTTCTCCAAATTTGGCAATATAAGAGGCTACAAGCTCTTTTACCGAAATTTTATCGTCTTTTATGAAAGGCTGGTCGAGAAGACAGACCTCCTCGTAAAACTTCCTCAATTTTCCTTGAACAATTCTCTCCATAATCTCAGCAGGCTTTTTGGAATCTTTGAATTGCTCCCGGATGACCTCTTTTTCTTGCTCCAGGACATTTTCTGGAACCTCTGCTGAGGAAACATATTGGGGGTTTGCAGCCGCAATATGCATGGCAATATTTTTGACTAATTCCTTAAATTCTTCGTTTCGAGCCACAAAATCCGACTCACAATTCACTTCTACCAAGACTCCTATCTTTCCGTCAAGATGAATGTAAGATCCCACAACCCCATCTGCTGCTTCCCGACTCATCTTTTCTTTGGCTCGAGCATACCCCTTTTTTCTTAAAATGAGAATGGCCTTATCCATGTCTCCTTTACTTTCCTGGAGTGCTTTTTTACACTCCATCATACCAATTCCAGTCCGCTGTCTGAGCTCTTTAACCATATCAGCAGCTATTTCCATCTAAGTCTCCTTCTTTATGTTGACTCCTTTGGACTCGAAGAAGGGCTCTCCTTCCCTCCTTCGGTTTGTGACTCTTCAAGGGAAGGAGGCGGTTGTTCTTCAGGCTTGGCTTCCTCCTCCTTTTTAGCCTCTTGGAGCTCTTTTTCAATTCTTGTTTTTTTACCCTCAATTACGGCTTCAGACACTTTAGAGGCGAATAACTCGATAGCCCTTACTGCATCATCATTTCCGGGGATAGGATAATTTATGTTCTCTGGATTCCCGTTAGTATCAACCACAGCCACAATAGGAATATTCAGCTTTTGCGCCTCATTGATCGCTATTTCTTCTTTGGTGGAATCTATCACAAATAAGGCTCCAGGCATCTCTACCATGCTCTTTATTCCCCCCAAATTTTTGGACAGTTTTCTGAATACCTTGTCCAGCTTTGACTGTTCCTTTTTCGAGAGCAGATCCCAGCGTCCATCCTCTTTCATTTCTTCTAATTCGATAAGCCTTTCCACGCTTCCTCTGAGGACACCAAAATTGGTCAGCAGCCCCCCCAGCCATCGCTGGTTGACATAACAGGATTCGCATTTTAATGAATATTCTCTGATTATATCTTGCGCCTGCTTTTTAGTCCCAACCAAAAGCATTTCTTTTCCGTCTTCTGCTACACTCCTTATGAATTGAAGAGCATCCTTGAAAATTTTTATTGTTTTCTGTAGATCGACGATATAGATGCCGTTTCTCTTCCCGAAAATATAATCTTTCATTTTAGGATTCCACCTTCTAGTCTGGTGACCAAAATGCACTCCTGCTTCTAAAAGTTCCTTCATCGTTACTGAAACCAACAAAATCCTCTCTTTATCTTTTATGATATTGAGGAGCCTTCCGGGCGCCTAACAATCCATATTTCTTTCTTTCTTTAATCCTGGCATCTCTTGTCAGCAGCCCTGCTCCCCTCAGAGTTTGCCTCAACTCCTTATTGAATTCAAGCAATGCTCTGGCAATCCCTAATCGAATGGCTCCTGCTTGGCCGCTTCTTCCCCCTCCGTTCACTCGAATAAATAAATCAAATTTATTATCTGTCTCGGTCAAGAGAAAAGGCTGTTTAATCGTATGCTTTTGACTATCCAAGTGAAAATACTCTGAAAACGGATGAGATTTTTTATTCACGTATAAAGTGACATCTCCTTTCCCAGGACGGAGAAACACCCTTGCCACCGATGTCTTTCTCTTTCCAGTGCCGTAATACTGTATTAAACTCAACTTGCCTCCTAAAAATTGTATTCCTGTGGTTTTTGTGCTTGATGAGGATGATGAGGACCTCGATAGACTTTAAGCTTTTTACATACAGCTCGACCGAGCTTGTTTTTGGGAATCATTCCCCATACCGCCTTCCGAATTACTTCTTCTGGCTTCTTTTCTAAAAGCTCTTTCAAAGTCTTTTCCTTTAATCCTCCAGGATAGCCAGAATGGGAATAATATTTTTTCTGCTCCATCTTTCTTCCTGTCACTTTTATCTTTTTAGCATTAATCACGATCACAAAATCTCCGCTATCCATAAAGCTAACATATTGGGGTTTCCTCTTTCCCCGCAATAAAACAGCAATTTCAGTGGCTAATCGCCCAAGAATTTTTCCTTCAGCGTCTATAAGCCACCATATCCTATCGATCTCATTTTTTTTGGGTACGAATGTTTTCATCTATTTTAAGCCTTAGTCTTAATTTCTTGAATCTCAGCGATGCTCTAAAATACTAAATCTTTAGGGGGTTGTCAACCTCTTGTATGGAGTCAGACTTTTATAATTAATGAATCCAGACTTTATATTTCTTTTTTGAATAAATTTTTATCAAGCCAATCCCAATCAAAAACCCACCGATGTGGGCAAACCAAGCCACTCCGCCTCCAAGGCCGATATTCAGCACCTGGGCTAAAAACCATAGGCCGAGGATAACGGCTGCGGGGATGGGAAGAATCCGGATGAAAAAAAACAAAAAAACAAGAGTCAGAACTTTAGCTCCAGGATACAAAATCAAATAAGCACCGAGCACTCCTGCTATTGCCCCGCTTGCCCCGATCATTGGGACTTGAGAATTAGGATTGAAAATAATATGGGTCAAGCTGGCGCCTAATCCTGAAAAAAGATAGAAAAGCACGAATCGGATAGGGCCCAGGAAATCCTCGATGTTATTGCCGAATATCCAGAGATAAAGCATGTTCCCGAAGAGATGGAATAAACCTCCGTGAAGGAACATGGATGTTATCAAAGATAAAGGAGGAGAGATTCGAGGGAAAAAGGAAAGTGTCTTGAAATGAGTGATTTCGTAGGGGATGGCTCCCATTTTATAAACATAGTACTGTAATCCCTGAGGAGATAAAATTTGATAGAAAAAAATCAGGATATTCAGACCGATAAAGAAAACAGTCACATAAGGAAAGCGAGAAGTGGGATTCTCATCTTTGAGCGGAATAAACATTCTATTTAATCACGTTAATCACGTTGTTTCTGCTTAACCCATTATCCTATTTGGAGCGGGAGAAACCAACAAGACAGCCTCATTTTTTTGTTTTGTCTGTCCAGTTTTTTAATCTAACGGACTTAACGTACAGAACAGTCTACATGGATTAAACGAAATTGATAGATATATTATGAATCTACAAAAAAAAGGAAATCGCTTTCTTTGCTATCTCCTTTCTGTTCCTCTCAGCAGCTCTTGTTCAAGTCTTCTTCTTTCTACCTGTCTTTTTCTTGTTTCTTGGAATTTTTCACCCCATCTATCTGCTTCTCTAGTAAGCCTGTCTTCCCTTTCTGGATAAAGCCTTGCGAAGACATTGATATAAAGGATTTTCATGTAAGCATAGGAATCAGGATGCGAAGGGTCTAATTCAATAGCTTTTAACAAAGCCTTTTCACTTCCTTCTCCAAGTTTTATTCTCTCTTCCCTCGACAAGATATTTTGAAGACGATAAGCAATGGAAAAACGATTCACTCCTAAGGTATACCAAGTCAAAGCGTTATCTGGCTCTAATTTTATGCGCATTTCTTGAAAATAATTGGACTTTTCTAACATGGGAACTGGCGTTATCGATGAATAAAATTGAGCAATGTAGGCATAGCCTTGAGGAGTTTCAGGATCCAGTTCGATCCTTCGAAGATACATTGATTCTGCCTTTGCTTTCAGCTCTTCTCTTTCCCCAGCATATCTTTTGTAAAACCCCGCCACTACATAATAGTTCTCCATATTAGTGGGTTCCATATCTAGCACCTTCAGGAATAACTTTTCAGCTTCTTCAAAGTTCCTCATCATGTCATACATGTCCCCTAAAGATTGGATAATTTCATTGTTCATAGGATCAAACTCATAGGCCTTGGTTAAAGCATCTAGAGCTTTCTCTGCTTTCTCCTGGTTATCTGGAGTCTCCACGCCAGGCTTATAAAGATTCTTGTAGCTTTCCCCTAAAAAGCGATATGCTTCAACAAGATCAGAATTATAACCTAATGCTTTTTCATATTCTTCAATAGCATCCCGATAACGCCCATCACTGAAATATTTGTTAGCTCGGGAGAAAAAATAATTAGATTTTAATTTACCAACCCTTAATTTCTCACAATTTGTCGAGATAAAGATGATAGCAAGAGCGAGCAGAACAATCAAAATAGTGTTTGAACCTTTTCGAAACATCATAACCTCCTTTTCATCACATCCAATCTGTTCTCAAAAGAATTTTATAATAGAATAAATGAGTAAAGTCAAGAAAAACATAGGGGGCGCAAAACATAGGAGTCCAGCCTTTTCTCGGTAAATTTTTAACTCGAGCGGCCTGTTCAAGGAACAGGACCGGGCCCCACATATTACTATCCCTTTCTTAAGATCAATCTAATCGGTGTTCCCCAAAAATCAAACTTCTCCCGCAGCAGATGAATAAACAATCTTTCATATGCTGGTGCAAGAGAAACGCGGGAATGAGTAAATAATATAAAAGCAGGCGGAAGAATTCCTGTCTGAGTCATGTATTTTATTTTCACTCTTATCTTCTTTTTGGAAAGAGGAGGATAATTCTCATTTATCCAGGCTAAAAAATTATTCAATCGAGATGTTTGCACTTTTCTACAGCCGCTTCGATAAACCTGCTCTGCCAAATTAAGAATTTTTACTACCCGCTTTCCGGTCAATGCAGAAATAAAGAGAAGAGGGGCATAGCGAACAAATTCCAGTCTCATAAAAGCCTTCTCCTTAAATTCTTCAGAAGAAAGAAAGTCTTTCTCGATTAAATCCCACTTATTCATGGCTATCAACAAAGGTTTCCCTGAGTTATGGGCCAAGCGAGCAACCGCCGTGTCCTGACGGGTAGGAAACTCTTTGGCATCCATAACCAAACATATGACATCTGCCCGAGCTATATCCTTTTTTGCCTTTATGATACTGGCTTTTTCTCTTTTATCTCGGGTGCGGCTCAATTTGCGAATCCCAGCAGTATCAACCAGAGAGAAAGCTTTTTTATTCCTCAGGATTAAAGTATCTGTGCTGTCTCTTGTCGTCCCGGGTATCTCGCTTACGATTAATTTCTCCTTTCCACAGAGGCAATTGACTATGGAGGATTTTCCCACATTGATGCGGCCGACTACAGCTATCTTAAGCGGTTCGAGTTCCTTTTTTTCTAGAATAGAGGGAGGAAGGATTTCCAAAATACTCGACTCTAAACCCTCCAAATTTCTTTTATGCTCAGCCGAAACAGCAAAAATTTTCTCTTCTCCTAATCTGTAATAGTCACCAACCTTTTCTTCTTCAGAAGCCGAATCTATCTTATTGATCACCACAAGAATCGGTTTGTTCAATCTTTTCAAAGAAAGAAAGAGTTCCTCCTCAGCAGGCAGCAATTCTCTTTTTCCATCGAGGACGAAGAGAAGAAGATTAGCCTCCTGAGATGCTTCCCAAGCCTTAGCTTTGATTTGAGAAGTGAGGGGATCTTCTTGGATATCAAAAAAACCCCCAGTATCAACCAGAATAAACTTCTTCTTCTCCAAGGTACAGAGGGCAGAAACCTGATCCCGCGTCATTCCAGGAAGAGAATGAACCAGCGATCTTTTTTCTTTCAATAGGCGATTGAATAAGGTAGATTTTCCCACATTAGGAAAGCCGATAATCGCCACTTTTGCTGATTTTTTCATCTAGAAAAGACCGAAAAATTTAATAATCAATAAACCTGGATTATTCACGAGTCGAAGTTGCCCAGGTTAATTACTTAGCGACCAAATCATATTGGGGAAGGAAGGGACGTAGCAGGCTAATATGACCTCCCAGAGTTTCCTTTTCTCCCCCATCAATTAAAATGAAAACCTTTTTAACAGAGTTAAAGTTATAGGCGAGGGAATTCACGATTGAAAAAACTGTAGCCATCTCAGAAGAAGACCCGGAGAGATGTTTCTCCTGGATCTCTCTTGAAAAATCCACATAGGCCACTCCCTCTTTTGTGACAAAAAGCTCCCTCAGCTTCGTTTCCGGAGGAAAAGGGGAGAGATAGCCATTCTTCGACCCATTCAGCAGTTCTTCGATGGTTTGCTTAGCCTCCTGGACGAGGGAAGCATCGGCGAGCATCTCTCTTTCTTCCTTATGGAGAAGAGAATCCTCTTCTGAAGGAAAAAAAAGAACAATTTTTCTGGTTTCTCCAGGTTTTTTCGACAGTGATTCCAGCTCAGGAGACACAACTTCGGCAGAAGGCCTTATCCTTTCCTCTCCTCCGCTTCTAAAAAAAAGGACAACAAGAACAACCAGCAGGATGAAAAGGACCCCAAGAATCAATACCCTCTTAGTTTCCATTTTTCACCTTCATTCTTGAGAATGGAGTTTGAGATAATTGACCAAGCCTTGAAAAACGGCTTGAGCGACATTGCTCTGAAACTCTTCTGTTCCCAACTTTTTCTCTTCATCTGCATTGGAGAGGAAAGCCACCTCAACCAGAACTGCAGGACAAGCCACCCCTGCCAAAACCTTAAAAGGAGCCTGCTTTATCCCTCTGTCCGTCGTTCCGAGGAGCAAATTGAGTTCTTTCTGAATACTTTCGGCTAATTGGCTGCTCTGTCTAAGATAGGATGCCTGAGCCATGTCCCACAATATCATCTGTATCTCCTCCTCGTTCTCTCGGTCAATCCCCTCTTCAAGCTCAGCCGAATTATTTTCCAGGTAAGCAAGCCTTCTTGCCTCTTCATCTGTAGCTTTTTGGCTGAGAAAGAAAGTTTCTGGCCCGCTAGCTTCTTTTCGATAAGAACTATTCGCATGAACACTGATAAAGAGATCAGCCCTGTTGTTATTGGCAATGGCTGTTCTATTATCAAGGGAAATATCTATATCTTTTTCCCTTGTCATCACGACACGAAAAGCCAAATTTCGTTCGATGATGGCTTTTAGTTTGAAACTTATATCCAGCGTGATATCTTTTTCTGCTGTACCAAACTTGCCTTTCGCTCCTATCTCTAAGCCGCCGTGACCAGGGTCGATAACAACAGTCTTTATTTCTCTTGAGGAACGAGAAGGAAATTCTTTTCTCGGTTCTTCTTTCCTCAAAACTTCTTTTCCTTTCAAAATTTTATCTTCTTTACTATTTTTTTCATCATGGAGGCTAATATCGATAACCAGCTTATGAGGGTTATTGAGAGAGAAATAATCATAGCTGAAATTGCTGTGTTTAATCCTGATGTTCAGGAGATAATAATCTTTTCCC
Organism: Candidatus Aminicenantota bacterium; assembly: GCA_030615975.1. Classification (GTDB taxonomy): domain Bacteria; phylum Acidobacteriota; class Aminicenantia; order Aminicenantales; family Aminicenantaceae; genus JAUWYH01. The sequence continues at coordinate 2,574 of JAUWYH010000012.1, read as the reverse complement.
CTTGACCATGTCATTGATTGAATAACTCGGCTTTTAAAAGCTCTTCTTTGAATCCGAAAAGGTACATTTGGTCCAATTCTTACCATGAGAAAAGAAGAACTCTTCTCAATATGAGAAGTCAAGGGAAAAGAGGTTTCGACGATGAGGCGGCTGAAATCAGAATAATCCTTAATCGATAAATTTAGAATATCCCGATTTTGTGAATAATTAGAAGATGAAAGAAAGACAAGAAAAATAGCTGTCCAAAATAATAGTATATATCTCTTTTTTTGCCCGAACAATTTATCTTTTATATTCTATCTAAAAGCGGGTTTTGGAGGCGGCGGGAATCGAACCCGCGTCCGAAGACATTCAACAAGAGGCCTCTACATGCTTATCCTCTTTTGTTTCTCGTTCCAAAGCACCTAAAGAGGAAAGGTGCTGCAGAACCAGTTCCGATCGCATTTCGCTTGCCAGACTCAGAACAAACCTGGCTCGCTATCCTGCTTGACGACGCCTCTCAAGCGCCGCAGGAAAGCGCAAGAGAAACGGCATGCCTATTCTTTAGGCAGCAACAGGTTGTAATTCTGCACTTCTAGTTGTCCACCTTTTTTACGAGGTTGGTGGGGCCTCGACATGCTACCTCTGCATCACTATCTCCGTCGAATCCAGTTCGCCCCCAAATCTTCAAATTATATTATATTTTAGATATAGTCACTTTGTCAATATTTAGCTGGCGGGGTCAGCTTCTTTCCAGAGGTCGAGGAATTTTTCGTAATATTCTATGCCTTCCTATAGTATTCTGAGAAAAAAGAAAGTTGCTAAAGTCTGATCCCAATGTTTATCTATGTCTGGCGAGTTTTCGCACTTTTTTCGTGATTTTCTTCTTTATTTTCTCATAGGAAGGGGGAGGACCTGTTCTCACCTGCTTTTGGTCTATAAACAGAGCATCTGAGATTCCCCACTCCAAAAACACTTCTTTGTCAAATGTATCTATCTCTCGAAAGATGACTTTATCCCCAAGCTCCGCCGCGGCCCTCTTTGCTCTTTCAAATACGATGTTCTGGGCAGGACACCATCCATTTTTAAATGATGTCACTGTGACTTTACCCTCATGAATTACCGGCTTTTTCTTTTGCTTGACCCATTTTGGTGGAACAGCATCCTCGCTAAAAGGCTTCCATAAAAGCGTTTGAAACCCCTGTTTGTCGACCTTCTTGTATCCCTGTTTTTTAAACCATGAGGCTTTCATCCAGAAAGGCAGAGCCAAGCCCCATGCTGCGATTCCATTGGCTCTTTTGGCCTTCGCATCGGCTTCAGCAGCTTCCAGCAGAGCCTTTCCCATTCCCCTCTTCTGGCGGTTTCCTACTCCCTTTTTCTTATAGCCATGAACCCAGATGCAGTAAATAAAATAGAGGTCTTTCCCGTCCACTGCTGATTCTTCTATAGGTATGTACTGGATCATTCCACAGGCTTTCCCATCATCATCAACTGCCAGTTTAACGCCAAGCCCTTTATCCTTGATTTTATCATACCAAACTTCTTTGTGACTGCCCGACTCTTTCATTTCTTCAGACCAGTCTTCAAGGCAAACAAAGTATAATGGTTTATGCTCGTCTGAAAGATCGATGATTTTCATCGACAAACCTCCAAATATCTCACTTATGCTTTCTCAATCAGGGCTTTCTTTTCCTTTTCTGCAGTACTCCTTTTATTCTCGCTTATTTCCAATTGCTAAATCTTAATATTTCTTATGGATTCTGCAGCTCAGCCAACCTCTTCCTGGCATCCTCAAGCTCAGCAATACCAGGGTCAGCGTCTTTCCAGAGGTCGAGGAATTTCTCGTAGTTCTCTATGGCTTTGCCTTTCCAGCCTTTCTGTTCGTAGATTTTGCCAAGCATGTAGAAACTCTTGGTATAGATGTCCCCAAACATAATTCTTCCAGTTTTTAAGGTAATAAAGATACAGCCTTTTCTATGTATTCAGTGTATTCAGTTGCTTCATAGAAATTTTCTCTTCTTAGTTCCATCATTCCCATCCCATTAGATGATAGTATAGTGGAAAATAAAGGGAAAAGCTGGCGGGGCCGACGAGACTCGAACTCGCGACCTCCGGCGTGACAGGCCGGCGTTCTAACCAAACTGAACTACGACCCCGCCATGGAGTAATAATTATAATATTAAAGACCTCGCTCTTTCAACAGTTTTCAGGAAAAATAGGACAATAATAATTTATAGATATCTACATCCAAAAATGCTAGAGAAAAGGGGAACAGGCAACTTTTTTTGCAAAAATGTCAAATGATATTATTGTGACTCAATTATGATTGACACTGTCTGCAAACAATGATATATTCATATCCCGTCGAATCAATCGAGGGGAGTTTTTTTAAAATAATCAAAAGGAGTATTTTTAAATGGCTTCATTAAAGGAAAAATTTGCCTCAAAACTCGATCCCATGCGTGAAAAAGTAAAAACAATGATCAAAGAGCATGGGGATGAAAAAATCTCTGAAGTTACGGTTGCTCAAGCTTACGGAGGAATGCGTGGCGTCAAGTGCATGGTGACTGAAACATCAGCGCTTGACCCCTTCGA
>JAUWYH010000186.1 GCA_030615975.1 Candidatus Aminicenantota bacterium | reverse complement strand
CGAATTGGCTGCTCTTAACATGGCTCTGGGAGCCTCCTATGCTGGAGTGAGGGCCATGACCTCCACTTCAGGGCCAGGTGCCTCCTTGATGATGGAGGCTTTCGGTTTTGCAGGAATGGCTGAAATCCCTATAGTTGTGGCTCACGTGCAGAGAACAGGGCCAAGTACAGGAATGCCTACGAAAACCGAGCAGGGAGATTTAAATCAATGGATCTATGGTTCTCACGGGGAATTTCCCTGTATTATTCTCTCCCCTGGAACTGTTGAAGAATGTTTTGAGTTCACCATTCATGCTTTTAATTTAGCGGAGAAATACCAGTTACCTGTGATTCTTCTCACCGAACAAGATTATGGTCAGAACTTACGGACAGTGAAAAGATTTGATCTTTCAAGGGTAAAAATTGAAAGAGGACACCTTCTCAGTCAGGAAGAGCTTCTCAAGATAAAAGATTTTAAAAGGTATGAATTTACAACGGACGGAATTTCTCCAAGGGCTATTCCATCTCAAAAAGCGGGGATTCATATGGTGGAAGGAAACGAACATGATGAGAAGGGATACCGAAATGAAGACCCAGAGAACAGAGTTATGATGATGGAAAAGAGAATGAGGAAGCTTGAGAGTGCTTCCAGAGAGCTCATCCCTCCCAAGGTTTGGGGGGAGAGGGATGGAGAGATTGGGATTATAGGATTCGGTTCTACTTTTGGTCCCATTCAGGAAGCTTTGAAACAACTAAAAGAAAAGGGAATCAAGGCGAAATTTCTCCAATTAAGAACTTTGTGGCCTTTTCCTACGAAGGAAGTTGATCAGTTTATGTCGATTGCAAGAGAAATTTTTGTTGTCGAGAATAATTTTACAGGACAATTGAGCACATTATTAAGGAGCCAGGTAAGGCTGATAGTTAAAACAAAAAATATTAACAAATTTTCGGGCGATGCTTTCACACCTCAAGAGATATCGATTCCAATCCAGAGAGCAATCTAGATGAGAACGAAACTTGATTATCACTTGGAGGATCCAACCTGGTGTCCTGGCTGCGGAATTTACGCTATTTTCGATGCTCTGAAAAGTGCAGTTGTATCCCTTAAAATTGAACCTGAACAGTTAGTTATAGTGACAGGAATCGGCTGTCATGGGAGATTAAACAGTTATTTTAATGCTTATGGATTCCACGGCCTTCATGGTCGTGTTCTGCCGGTAGCAACTGGAATCAAGCTTTCGAATCCTGAGCTTCATGTGGTGGCAGTGAGCGGAGATGGAGATGCTTACTCCATCGGAATTGGTCATTTTATACATGCCTTGAGGAAAAATATTTCCATTACTTATTTGGTTGTCGATAACCGGATCTATGCCCTTACCCAGGGTCAGACTTCGCCTACAAGCAACCTGGGATTTGTTTCCAAATCTTCACCCTATGGTTCAAAGGAATATCCCTTAGACGGTCCTCAGCTGGCTCTTGCTGCAGGAGGAACCTTTATTGCCCGCGGTTTTTCTGGAGACCCATCTCATTTAGCAGGTCTCATCAAAAGAGGGATGAGCCATAATGGATTTGCCTTGATTGAAGCTCTCAGCCCGTGCGTTACCCAGAATAAAGTGAATACATATGGGTGGTTTAAGAAGAATATTTGTCGCCTTGAGGAAGACTCGAGCTTTAATCCAAGAGATAAGAAAAAAGCGTGGGAGAGATCAAGTACAGAGGGCAAAATTCCGGTAGGGTTGATTTATAAAGAGGAGAAATCTTCTTTTGAGGAGCTCGTTTTACCTGATAGAGAAAAGCCCCTTGTTTTTAATGATTTGAAAATCAATATCAACAAATTTGAAAGTATTTTGGAAAAATTTAAGTAATATGAAAAAGTGATTCATCATTAAGATGAGTACCCAGAATTGAAATAAGATTGGTATCGATTTAAATTCTTCTGTGGCAAAAATGAGCTTGAAAGAGTACAAAGAAAAGAGAAATTTTAGCAAAACTGCAGAACCTATTGAACCCAGATTACAGAAGAAATCAGATGGGCTGGTTTATGTCATCCAGCGACATCAAGCCTCACATCTTCATTATGATCTCCGCTTGGAAGAAGGTGGTGTACTCAAAAGCTGGGCTGTTCCCAAAGAGCCTCCGCTAAAGGAAGGAATAAAAAGGCTGGCTATTCAGACAGAAGATCATCCTTTAGGTTATGAGGATTTTGAAGGCATCATTCCAGAAGGCCAGTATGGAGCGGGAAAAGTTGAAATCTGGGACAAAGGTATTCATATCCCGCTTGAAGTGACACATGAAAAAAGAATAGTAGAGATAAAAGGCAAAAAACTTCAAGGTAAATACTGTCTTATTAAACTCAAAGGTAAAGATCCAGATGATAAGAATTGGCTTTTTTTCAAGCTCAAAAACAAAAAATATATATCAAACACATAAAAAAATTCAATGAAAGGATAAAAAATGAATCTCCCCTTCCTTTCATATTAAAATGTCTACTAATCTTTTATCATTGTTAAAAGCATCTTAAATTTTTTCTTTGCATTAATAGAATGTGGAATATTCGCAGGCATTATTATCATATGGCCTGATTTTAAGTTATGTGACCTCTTATTAATTATTATTTCACCCTCACCTTCAATAACTAACACCAAAGCATCAAACGGAACTGTATGTTCACTTAAATTCTGTGCTTCATCAAATGCAAAAAGCGTGATTGTTCCTGTCTTTTTTTCAATAATAATCTTGCTTACAATTGAGCCTTTTGAATATTCAATTGTCTTATTCAATAATAAACCTTGTTCTAAAAATTCAGTACTTTTAATAGTCATCCTGACCTCCTAAAGTAAATTCTCAAGAACAACTGCCTTCCTTTTTTCTTTTCTGCAAAAAGGTTCTCCACTGATTGACCAGCCTTGATTTATGGCTGTTTCCTTACATTGATAACAATATATTTCTATTATAATCTTCTTACAATAATTTTGATGTCTTTTTTGTATTAGATTATATTTCCTTGAATTGAGATTATATTAACCTTTGCCATTATATTTTTCCCTGCAATTTCCAGTGCTTTTTGAATAATGGATTCGATTCCGCCGCAGCAGGGAACTTCCATACGGGTTACAGTTACGGATTTGATATTTTTTGTTTTGAAGATCTGTGCCAGCTTTTCTATATACTGATCAATATCTTTATCCAGTTTAGGACACAGAGTAATAACGATCTTATCCTTCATAAAACGCTGATGGAAGTTGGCAAAAGCAAATGGCGCACAATCCGCAGAAATGAGTAGATCTGCATTTTCCAGGTAAGGTGCGTTCGGATTCAGAAGATGAAGTTGAATGGGCCACTGGCGTAATTCAGATTGTAATTGTACAGGGTGAGCGCTTTGATGTTCAGGACGCTCAATTGCTCGAAAGGCAGTTCCAGGGCATCCTGCGGTGGAACATGGGGGTTCGGCTTCAAGCCCGGGAACAGGGATTC